>DATEWO010000121.1:0-19462 GCA_035257925.1 Propionibacteriaceae bacterium
GGCGGTGGTAACTATAACCATCCTAAGGTAGCGAAATTCCTTGTCGGGTAAGTTCCGACCTGCACGAATGGCGTAACGACTTGGGCGCTGTCTCGACCATGGACTCGGCGAAATTGCACTACGAGTAAAGATGCTCGTTACGCGCAGCAGGACGGAAAGACCCCGGGACCTTTACTATAGTTTGGTATTGGTGTTCGGTGCAGCTTGTGTAGGATAGGTGGGAGACTATGAAGCAGCCACGCCAGTGGTTGTGGAGTCAACGTTGAAATACCACTCTGGTTGTTCTGGATATCTAACCTAGGTCCATTATCTGGATCAGGGACAGTGCCTGATGGGTAGTTTGACTGGGGCGGTCGCCTCCCAAAAGGTAACGGAGGCGCCCAAAGGTTCCCTCAGCCTGGTTGGCAATCAGGTTTCGAGTGTAAGTGCACAAGGGAGCTTGACTGTGAGAGAGACATCTCAAGCAGGGACGAAAGTCGGGACTAGTGATCTGACGGTGGCATGTGGAAGCGCCGTCACTCAACGGATAAAAGGTACCCCGGGGATAACAGGCTGATCTTGCCCGAGCGTCCATAGCGACGGCATGGTTTGGCACCTCGATGTCGGCTCGTCGCATCCTGGGGCTGGAGTCGGTCCCAAGGGTTGGGCTGTTCGCCCATTAAAGCGGCACGCGAGCTGGGTTTAGAACGTCGTGAGACAGTTCGGTCCCTATCCGCTGCGCGCGTAGGAGTCTTGAGGAGAGCTGTCCTTAGTACGAGAGGACCGGGACGGACGAACCTCTGGTGTGCCAGTTGTTCTGCCAAGAGCACGGCTGGTTGGCTACGTTCGGAAGTGATAACCGCTGAAAGCATCTAAGCGGGAAGCACGCTCCAAGATGATGGCTCCCACAGGGTAACCTGGTAAGGCCCCCAGCAGATCACTGGGTGATAGGTCGGATGTGGAAGTGCAGTAATGCATGGAGCTGACCGATACTAATAGGCCGAGGGCTTGTTCCTACAAAGGTGCTACGCGTCCACTGTGCAGTTCCCGAGATACGGTCGGGAAATCTGCACCAATATCTCCATAGAGTTTCGGTGATCATGGCGAAAGGGAAACACCCGGCTCCATTCCGAACCCGGAAGTTAAGCCTTTCAGCGCCGATGGTACTGCACGGGGGACCGTGTGGGAGACTAGGACGTCGCCGGACAAACAACATTTCAGGGTCGGTCATTCATGACCGGCCCTGAAATGTTTTTGGGTAGGGTGCGGCCCATGGCGGTAAACGCCGAACCGAGCGGCTGTGGCGTGAGGACAAGATGAATGCCTTGCTCGCCGAGCACGTAGCCGGCACGCTGTTCATCTCAGGATGCGTACCACGAACCCTTACGGGAAGGCCACGTCGGAGCGCGACGAAATTGTGGGCAATACAGCAGCGGTGGAGCCTCTTCTGCGCGCCGGGGCGACTGCTGAGATCGACACCCGACTGCCGCCTGACGCCGTCGCCGATGAGTTGGAGCGCATCGCCAGAGTAGCCAAGTAGGTCCTTGCCTATCTTTCGCGGTGCGGATCAGGGAGCTACAACCGCAGCAGCGATTCTGCTTCGTCGACGGCACGTGGCCGATGCGCGGCTTCCCAAGCCAGAACCTCCGCGAACCGGCGTGCAGCCGCTTGGTATTGGGGGCGTTCCAGCAGCTCCGCGACGGCTGCTGCGATCTGCGTTGGCGTCGATTTCTTGCTTAGCCGCAGGCCCGCTCCCAGCCGCAGCACCCGTACGGTGTTGTCCTTTTGGTCACGACCCATCGGTATGCAGACCAATGGCACCCCAGCCGCCAGCGACTTCAGCACCGTGCCATGCCCGGCATGGGTGACAACGACTGAGGCTTCGCGCAGCACCCGGGCATGCGGGGCGGTCTGCCTCACCTCGACATTCGAACCAGCGTCGATCGCGACCGGATCAACCGCACGGCCAGTCGTCAACACGGCACGTACTGGTAGTTGGCGCAAAGCCTCGGCTATCCGCTCGAGCAGATCGATTTGATCTTGATAGATCGAGCTCGTTGCGACCAGGACGAGCGGCTCACTGCCTTGGCGCTGCCATTTCACATCAGCTGCCCAAGCGGGGTCGTCGAGTTGTGGCCCGACATAGCGGACATTCTCCGGGAGCTGGGGTGCGGAGAAGTCGAAGGACGGGCTGGTCATGACGAGCACGCGGCTGCACCGGTCGAACAGCTCGAACACGTTGTCGAGTGGGAGTAGTTCGTAGCGTTCGGCGACGGCGTTCAGGCGCGGCAGGGTAGGCGTCAGGAGCCATGACGCCACTCTCGGCACAACTCTGTCCCTTGCTTTGCCGAGGAGGCTCTGACCTGGTGACCAACCCGTGCCGAGCAGTGGCAGCCCAGGCGTGGGCCGCACATACGTCTGCGCGACGAGAGCTGCTGTAGGACGCCTGGTCGCCTGGGCTCCGATCAGTATTCCGGGCAACCCGTCGGCCAGGATGGCATCGACGGGAGACTGTCGGACTGTTGAGACGACATCACCGGCGAACCGGCTTGTCATTGTCTTACCGGCGTAGCTTTTCGCGGACCGGAAGGCCCGGTACGGGTTTCCCCCCTCCAGCGCAGCGATCAGAGTTGTCTGCTCCGCCACGGAGTTGAAGTGGGGTGCCTCGCGCCACGGTGAGAACGCGCATCCAGCGGATTTGGCGGAGGGTTCGATTGTCGGGTCGCCTAATACGCGCACTTGATGTCCACGTTGGACGAGTTCAGCCCCAAGGCTGAGTGCAGGCGGCACAGTGCCCCCTGCGTCGACGACGGCCAGCAGGAAGCGAGCGGGAGGACGGCCGCCACGGCTGTTCATACCGCGGGAGCTCGCCAGATCAAGGTATGCAGTAGGTCTGCTGGGTCTCGTTCCACTGTGTTGCGGCGTTTGGGACGCGACTGCCGACCACGAGAGTCGTCTCCTAGCCAGCTGGGCACTCCGAAGGGCAGGTCGCCGCGGGGGATCGGTGCGTAATCGCTCTCGGAGAACCTGTCGCCATAATTGGGTCCCGCATTGTCACCATCCGGGTCCGGGGTGACCACGGTGCGTAGCTCGGCCACCGCGGCCCGCCATTCGGTGATCAGCTTGGCTGCGTCCCGGCTGGACGGGTGTGGCACTTTCTTGATCATGACTGGTGGTGCCGTCGTCCACTGCTCTACTGCGATCCTGGCCTGCAGACCGAATGCGACGATGGCCTGCAGGTCCGATCCGATGATCATGGAGAACAGCTCATTCCGCCAGGACTGCTGCTCAGGTTCGGACAGGATGGGGATCGCGCTCATTGATCGTGACGGCAGCAGCGCATAGGCATAGGCGTTGACGCAGGCGTAGCTGCGGGTCAGGCCGAGCTTGCCGATGAAGCCTTGGACACGTTGGCCAGCGTCCCCGACCAGTGTGCGACCGGCTATCCGTTCCGTTGGGCCGGGATCTGAGGCCACGCAGAGCAGCCGGGCCGATCGGTCGAGCCGCCCGCGATAGAAAATCGGGCCCCAGTCGTACCAGAAGAGATCCCGGTGCGGCGCGTAGCTGGGTACCTTGTCGAAGTGGTCGGCCACCTCGGGCGGCGGACCCGGATCGAACTGCCCCATGATGATCTCCTCACTGGTCGGCTGCGGTCAGCAGACTGGTGCAAAAGTCGAGCAGGTCCTTGTTGCTCCGCAGCAGGTCGTTCTTGGTCATCTCGTAGGGGATTCCGGGTATGCCGAGATCCTCGATAGGTATCCCATCCCCACTGCCGGAACGGATCGCTCGACGGAACGCAAGCGTGAAGCCGGTTCCGGCAGGCATTCGCTGCTGCTGGTGATCAGTGGCGGAGAGGGCGTCGCGGAGCTGTGCGGACGTCCATACATTGGCACCGCCGGCACCGGTAGC
Source organism: Propionibacteriaceae bacterium (assembly GCA_035257925.1). Taxonomy (GTDB): domain Bacteria; phylum Actinomycetota; class Actinomycetes; order Propionibacteriales; family Propionibacteriaceae; genus Microlunatus. The sequence goes on from DATEWO010000121.1 coordinate 3,889, forward strand.
CTGACCGACGCTCACCAGCCAGCCGATGCCGTGATCCACCCAGCCGGCCGCAAAGAGATCGCCAGAAGAATAGGTATTGGCATCGACGACCGCGACCGAAGGACCGGGGTACTTCCGGCCCTTGTCGTTGCACCAGGATGGATCAGTCAGGGGCAACGGTTGGGCGTAGAGCTCGCCAGTCGAAACCGCATCTTGAAGCGACTGGCTCCAGGCCGCCAATTCGAGCCGGTTGAACGGGCTGTCGGCCATCTGGCGGGTGAGCGGCGTGGCAAGAAGGGAGAACCGTGTCGGCTGGATCGTCACGTCGGTGAACAGCTGCAGAGCCCGCTCGGCTGCCCAGATCAGGCCACCGGGATTGCTCCGCAGGTCCACGATCAGGCCGGTCTGCGGCAGCACTCCGAGTAGCCGGATCAACTCGTCGACGAAGGCGTCGTCATCGTCGACGTCGAAGGACCAGATGCGCAGGTAACCTACCGTGCGGCTCAGCGCCCGGGCAGCCACCACATCCTGCATCGGTGTATCCAGCCACTCGCCGATCTTGACCTTGCCGGTAGCCGCAGGCGATGGCTGCCGCTGGTGATCACTGGCCCACAAGTTCGTAGCGAACACCAGCTTCTTGGCCCGGCGGACGGCCTCCGCCGACGGATCACCGGCCTGCTTGAGGGCGGCACGTGACCCAGGCTCAAGGGCAGTACCTGCCTTGCCGGGAGCCAGCACCCGCCAAGGCAGTCGGATCTCTGCCTTACGGCGACGTTTGGTCCGGTAGCCAACGATGACCCAATGCTCATCAGGTGGCGGCCCATAGTCCAAGGCCCGAAAGGTCAGCGATTCGAGCGCCCGGGCACGCCGGGAGTCGGACCGGCCGCCGGTCTCCGAATTGGCATGGCTCTCGACTGCGCGAGCGAACGGTGCCCCATTCCACGACTCGAGTTCGACCCCAGGCTGGAAGTCGGGGTCGTCGATCGCCTCAGTGTTGATCTTGCTTACAAGGTACCTGGGGTTGGACTCTGGGCCGTACTGCTCGGCTAGGAACGGCAACATGGCGACCTGGTCTCGCAAGGTCGACGGCCCAACGTAGCGGGTGTGCGCGTCGCGGAGTCCTGTGATGATCGCAGTCAATGCGCGATTGAACTCGGTGTCGGATAGATCCGCGGCCCGCCGCCGGAGCAGGATCAGGGCCTGCACCGGGTCGCTGGCGTACGCCGCTCGCTTTGCCGGAAGGTGGGCGTAGGCACCGTCAATTGTGGCGATCAAGGTGTCCACGACCTGGAGTCGCTGGCCACCGTCGAGGTCCACGGGACGGCTACCTGCGGAGCTGGCCAGCGCTTCGGACAGCAGCACCCCACGCCGGGCGCGCTTGACCACCTCGGGAGGCCGTGGTGCAGCGTTCATGATCGTTTCCTGCTATCGCCGGTAGTAATCGGCGAGGCCGTCCAGTACGCCGGAATGGAAGCCGCGTCCGACGACTGAGTCGAGCCACCCCTGGTCGTGCGTCAGAGACTCCAACGCTGGGATGAGGAGGTCGTTGAGGTCCTTCGGCAGACCGCCGATCGGTGCCAGACCCGTCGGCATGTCGAGGGCTAGTCGAAGCGGGGCTTCCCGATCGTCAAGCCGTCCTGCCCACCGCGCATACATCGCGTTGGCCGCCTCCACCTCCCGTTTCGGGTTGGCTCGCACCTCTTCCATCCTGTCGATGACCTCTGCCCACTCCCAGGCTTTGCTGAGATCGCTTGGCTGGCCCAGCGATAGCTGCATGGCACGTCCGCCTACGGTGAGTGTGGACATGGTGCTGACGCCCAACATCAGGTCCTGTGTACCGTAACGGCGCTCTCCGTTGATGACCACGAGATCAACATCGTCCTCGGTGGCCCGGACGATGGTCCGGAATGCATCGACTCTGCGCTTGGCGTTGATCACCACGAGATCTGCTTGTGCGCCCGGTTGCAGGCGGCCGACCTGTCGCCCCCAGGCGCGCGCGAGGATGTCTCCAGGCAGGCAGGTGGCCATCATCACCAACTCCTGATCACTCAGCGACCAGCCCAGATGATCGGCCGCAAGCCGTGCCGACTTCAGCTCACCGAGTACGTTCTTGGTGCCCGACGGCGCCCAGTCAGAGCCGAGGCAAACCCTGATCCCCGCAGCCCGGGCGGCAGGTACATCGGTAGTTTGACCGTAGAGCCACAGGTTCGAAAACGGTGACCAGGCGATCGCGCCAGGAGAGCTCCAGCGCGCAAAGACAGCGGGGTCAACGGCGTTGGCATGTACGGCGATGAACCGCGGCTGCAGGCATCCCGCGGCTTCGGCGTCGATGAATTCCCGGGCCACGATGCTGCCGCGCTGGCCCTCCGAGCAGTGATAGATGAAAGCCGCGCCGGTTCGCATCTTGTTGGCGCGTTCGGCGAGGACGGCCGGCTTCGCGGTGAGCACCGAGGCGTAGATCAGATTCGTGTTGCCTGAACCGAACGTTTCGTCTTCGATGTTGCGGACCAACCAGCCATCGCGCGGTCGGTTCTTGGGCGGCGATCCCTGGATCGATGTAGTGCCACCGACAATCGCCTTCGTCTCAACGTAGGCCAGTAGTTCTTGGGGGCATGCGGTGATCAGCGCGTACGCGGGCCAGGTTGTGCTAGCCGCGTACGTGGGGGCTCTGGTCCAGGAATTGTGATGCGAAAACGGCGTCTTCTGCGCTGGCTCGGTCCACAGCGGCAGAGTGTTGTAGGCGAGATGGTTATGTAAGTCGACGAGCCCTGGCATCACGAGTGAGCTGCCGACATCAATGACGTGTGCGCCCTCGGAGCCCGGTGGCCCGGCCTGAGAGGCTTTGGTCACCGCCGCAATGGTGCCATCGTCGCCGACCCAGACTCGGCCGGTGAAGACCTCAGACTCGTTCGCCGCCACCGTCGGATCCGATGACAGCGCCACCATACGACCGCGGATGGCCCACATGCTCAGACGCCAAAATGCGCCGCGAGTACCGAACGGTACCGCTCGCTGATCTCCCTGGCAGCTTGCTCGTCAGCAGCTGTCGGCTCGTGCTGGCTCAGAACGGGCACCGACCAGTCCGGAAGAGTCCCCGTCAATGTCCAGGCTGCCTGCCGGGCGGCGCCAACAGCCACACTCTCGAAGGTGTCAGTGACCACCACGGGCAGTCCGAAAACCGATGTCGCGATACGGCGTACGGCCTCAGACTGGGAGGCCCCGCCGGTCAAAGTAATCGAGGAGATCTGACCGGTCTGGTCCCGCAACACCTCGACACCGTAGGCGAGGCTCCACAACACGCCCTCGATGGTGGCGCGAGCAATGTTCGCCGGAGTCATGTTCGCCAGCGTCAGCCCGATGAGCTGGCCCCGCGCGTCGGGCAACGGGGGCGTCCGCTCACCCTCCAGGTACGGCACAAAGGTGACTCCCTGGCTACCGGGCTCGGCGCTCAGCGCGAGCTGGCTCAGTTCGTCCAGCGTGACTCCCAGGACCTCCGCGGTTGCGACTAGGTTCCGGGCGCCGTTCAGCGTGCACACCAGCGGAAGGAATTCGCCAGTGGCATCAGCGAAGCCGGCAACGGTGCCGGTCGGCTCGTGCGTTTGCTGATGGCTCTTCGTAAAGGCCGTTCCACTGGTGCCTACCGAGATGACAGCCGCGCCGGCCGTCACGCCGAGACCCAACCCGCCCGCCATATTGTCTCCGGTGCCCGGTGCGATGGCGATTCCGCTGGGGGTATACCCAATCACCTCACTCGGAGCGGCAACCCTGGGCAGCTCAAGATCATGACCGATGGCACGCCGGACCAGGTCGTTGCGGTAACGGTTGGCTGTTGCGTCGAAGTAGCAGGTGCCGGATGCATCTCCGCGGTCTGTGGTTGGCGCAAAGCTCCGATCCCCGATCTGCCAACTCAACCAGTCATGTGGGAGGACCACCGCGGCGGTCTTGGCAGCGTTCTCCGGCTCGGCGCGGGCCAACCACCTGATCTTGGAGACGGTCATCGAGGCAACCGGGACAGAGCCCACCGCGTCAGCCCACACCGTTGGGCCTCCGAGCTCGGCGATGAGGTCTTCGGCGTCGGGGGCTGACCTATTGTCGTTCCACAACAGGGCGTCGCGGACGAGCTCACCATCCTCGTCGAGGGTCACCATGCCGTGTTGCTGGCCGCCGACGGCGAGCGCAGACACTCCATCGAGGAGGGCCGGATCGGCTGTCGCCTCCTGATAGGCCGCCAGCCAGGCGGAGGCCGGTACTTCAGTGCCTGAAGGGTGTGATGCCCGTCCGCTGCGCACGACTGAGCCAGTCTCGGCATCGCAGATCACAATCTTGACTGACTGGGTCGACGAGTCCACGCCTGCGACGAGTGTCATGAGGTTCCTCCGGCGGTGATGGTGATGCCGCGTTCCAAGAATGGCTGCAAGGCGGCCTGGCTGGGAGTGCCGGCGACGGCTACGGAGTCGATCTGCTCAAGTGAGGCGAACTGGACGAAGGCGGAGCCGCCGAAGCTGTCGCTATCAGCTAGCACGATCACCCGCTCGCCTGATGCGACCTCGACCTGCGACACAGCGGCGGCAGCTGGAGTCGCCTGGGTAAGGCCACGCTCGACGCTGATTCCCGCCGGGCACACCACACTCACGTCTACGCGCAAGCGTTCCAGCTCGTGCACTGCCCAGTCGCCCTCTTGTGCCCGAGTGATGGGCGAGACCGTTCCACCGATGTTGTAGACCTCAAGCCGGCCGGCGCGCGACAAGACGATGGCGGCGTCGAGGGAGTTGGTCACGACCGTGAGCCCGCGTGTTTCCGGTGGAGAGCCGACGATGGTGTGGGCAAGCGCGAGCGACAGATTGCCGGTGCCGATCAGGATGGTGCCGCGGCGCGGCAGCGCGTTCCAGACTCGGCCAGCCAGCTCGAGGTCATCGTGGGCGGTCGGGCGGTGGCTGTTGCGGAGTGCCAGTGGATTGGTGACGATGCGCACCGCCCCGCCGTGCACCCGCTGCAGCTTGCCGGCGTTCTCCAGGGCGCGCAGGTCGCGACGGATGGTCTCCTGTGCAACGCCTAGTCGGCTTGCGATGTCGACGACGTCAACACGCCCCTCGGCCGCCAACAGGTCACTGATCGCCTGAAATCGAGCCGCCGCTGGTGCGTGCTGGACGGTCATGATGCCCTCTCGCTGGTCGCCGGTCATCAATGTGAAAATGGTGCCAGAAAGGCAGCCATGACGATGTATCCGCCCGAGCGGCAGCGGGCAATCACCGAGTTGTTGATCGAGCAAGACGGTCGACGCGCTAGCGTCACGCAGATCAGTGAGCAACTCAAAGTCACCACCGAGACAGTGCGCCGTGATCTTGACGTGCTGGAGCGGCGCGGTGTGCTGCGTAGAATCCGGGGTGGCGCCGAACTGATGGATTCCACGCCGTTCGAGCAGGCGCTTGCCGCACGGCACGCGGAGCAGTATGAGGACAAGCTCGTCATCGCGCGTCGGGTGGCCGAGGAGCTTCCGCAGGACGGCGTTGTTGTGCTCGATTCCGGTTCACTCACCTTTTTCTGCGCACAGGCGATGCCGAAAGAAGCGGCCCTCGCGGTGGTGACCAACAATCTCCCTGCGGCTCAGTATTTGGCTGACTACGACAACCTACGCATCTTCACGCTCCCGGGAACGATCAGGGGATTGACCTCGGCCGCCGTTGATGCTTGGACCACTCGGCGGCTCAGCAGTCTGACCGTTGATCTGGCGATCATCGGCGTCAACGGCATGACGCCGACACACGGCCTGACGACGACGAACCCAGAAGAGGCGGCAACCAAGCGAGCGATGCTGCTCTCCGCCCGGCGGCGGATCGTGCCGGTGATCTCCGGGAGGATCGGCCGAAACTCGTTTTGCACGTTCGCCGCCGTCAACGAGGTGGATCTGGTGATCACTGATGCAGCGGCGAATGCCGAGATGGTGAGTGAGCTGGCGGCAGCTGGCCCAGAGGTCGTCGTCGCGAAGTAACCAGTTTCTGTGGGTGCTGGACTTTGCGTCGGATTGCGAATCCCGACAGGATTGGCGAGTGGCAGAGCAGGGACGGTCAGATCGTTCGCGACGCCGCGGGTCAGGACGCGCCGGAGTTCCGCAGCCAAAGGCCAAAGGGGATCGGCAACACCGGGGCCGTTCGGAACGCCCAGAGTCCACGTTGCACGGTCGAGGTGATCGACAACGTCCGGAGGTTACTGAACGTACGCGGCGGCCGGAGGAGAGCGCGCGACCGGGTCTGGCGCGTCGCAGAAATGAACCGCCTGTTCCGGAGGGCGTGGACCCGCGTTCTCTGCATGCGGCGGTCCGGGCCGAGCTGCGCAGCCTGCCCAAGGAGCTCGCCGAGATTGTCGGGGCGCACTTGGTGGTAGCGGGCCGGCTTGTCGACGATGACCCCGAGTTGGCTTACGCCCATGCTGAGGCCGCTCGCCGTCGCGCGGCCCGGCTGCCGATCGTCCGCGAGGCGGCAGCAGAGACGGCCTACGCCGCTGGTCTTTACGACGTTGCGTTGACCGAATTCCGAGCGCTGCGGCGGATGACCGGAACGTCGGACTACTTACCAGTGATGGCTGACTGCGAGCGCGCTCTGGGCCGCCCGCACAATGCCCTGAAGCTGGCGCGGGAGGCCGATCGGGCCGGGCTGGACCCGGCGCTGCGGATCGAAATGATCATTGTTGAGGCAGGTGCCCGGCGTGATCTGGGCCAAGATCACGAGTCGCTACGGATACTGGAGCGGGCTGTCGCGCAGGCACGACCTGAAGACATTGCTCCTCCAGGTGCCGTGGCCAGACTGCGCTACGCGTACGCCGATGCGCTGCTCGGGGCCGGCCAGGAGTCCGAGGCGCGTCAGTGGTTTGGCTCCGCTGTGAAGCTTGATCATGATCAGCAGACTGATGCCCAGCAACGAATCGACGAGCTCGATGGGTTCTTGATCGACTACGACGAGGGCGACGAGGCAGACAGCCAGTCATCGCATGAGACGGGGCGGGACGATCTTCCATGAGTGCACCAGCGGCGGTCGTCGACGCCTACGACGCGGTGTTGTTCGATCTCGATGGCGTCATCTATCTGGGTCCGGTCGCCGTGCTCGGCGCCGCAGCAGGCATTGCGCAGCTCCATGATCGTGGGACCAAGATCGGTTTCGTCACCAACAACGCCGCACGCCCGCCGGCTGCGGTCGCCGACCATCTGGTCGAGCTGGGCATTCCGGCGACTGCGGCAGATATCGTCACCTCTGCCCAGGCCGCTGCACACCTGCTGGTCAACCGCTTCGGTGTCGGCGCCAGAATCCTCGCTGTTGGCGGCGACGGAGTGATTGCGGCGCTCAGCGAAGCAGGTCTGGTAGGAGTGCATTCGGCCGATGACCAGCCGGTGGCGGTGATACAGGGTTATGGCTTCAACCTGGCTTGGCAGGAACTCAACGAGGCGGCGATTGCCATCCAGCGCGGGGCGCATTGGGTGGCGACGAACATCGATCCGACGCGGCCGACCGATCGTGGACTTGTTCCGGGGAACGGCGCTGCGGTCGCCGCAGTGAAGATGGCGGTGGGGGTCGAGCCAGAAGTGGCTGGCAAGCCTTATCGGCCGCTGCTGGACGACACGGTTGACCGGCTCGGTGCACACCACCCGTTGTTTGTGGGAGATCGGCTTGACACCGACATTGCCGGAGCGGTCAACGCAGGTCTGGACAGCATGTTCGTGCTCTCGGGATCTCATCAGGCTCAAGACCTGGTCGCGGCCGCGCCGGGAGAACGACCGACGTTCGTTGGTGAGGACCTCCGGGCGCTTTTGCGCCCGGGGCTCACCGTCACTGGGAACATGGGTGAGTTCCGGTGCGGTCGGGCGACGGCCTCCGCTGTGGATGGTCGGCTGATGGTCGACAGCAACGGCTCGAGAGCCATAGAGGCGATTTGGGCGGCGGCGCACGCAACGTGGTGGGCCGTTGATCATGGACTGGCGCTTGACTGGCGAATCGCGCTGGAGCAGCTGCGGTAACGTGGCCACTGCGGCGCTCCTGTGCCCACTCGTCGGCAATCAGCGCCTCCCCTGAGGCGGCAGAAAGGCGTCAAGCGTGGCCGAGGCATTTCAGGCCTACATCAACATGGTGACCGGCGTGACCAAGAGCACCCAGGCGAAGGCGGCAGCCACCGCCCGGGCGCTGCTGAAGCAAGCCGGCCTTGAAGACGTAGCTACCGAGACCAGCGAGCGAGTCACCAAGCTCGCCGAAGAGATCATGAACGCGAGTCGCACCAATCGGGAGCTGTTGCAGCACTTTGTGACGTCGGAGGTCGACAAGGCGGCGGCGCGGCTCGGCTTCGCGCGAGCCGACGAGGTGCAGGCGCTCCGGGAGGAGGTTGCTGGCCTACGAGCCGAACTCAACCAAGCGATGACGCGTACGGCGAAGAAGGCGTCAGCGAAGAAAGCAGCCGCGTCCACCAAGCCCACCAACAAGGCAACGATGAGGCCTCCGGGGCGAAAGCCGCCGCGCAAGACGGCGGCGAGCGCCTCCTCGCCAGGCGAGGAATGACTGAGCCGGACCAGGGGCAGCTCGACGATCTGGAGCCGGACCCTGGGATCAACCCGCCGCAGACCGGGCACGCCCAGATCGACGACGCGTTACGCGAGCTCGCGGATCTGGCTTCGGCGCCGCTAGCTGATCATCATGACCGGCTCGCGAAGGCCCACGAGGTTGTGGATGAGGCACTACACCGACCCGACAACCAAGCTAACGATGCGGAGTCCGGCTGAACCGTGACTGAGCGCCTGGATCGCGAGCTGGTCAGGCGCGGGCTGGCCCGGTCGCGTAGCCATGCGCAGGCCATGATCAACGCCGGTCAGGTCAGCGTCGACGGCTCGGTTGTCGAGCGGGCTGGGGAACAGGTGGCCGCCACTGCCGCCATCGATGCTCCGCATGATCACTATGTCTCGCGTGGCTCCCACAAGCTCATTGGTGCGCTCGATGACCTTCAGCTCAGCGTGGCTGGACGAGCCCTCGACGCGGGCGCCTCGACAGGAGGCTTCACTCAGGTCCTGCTGGCTCGCGGCTGCCACGAGGTGATCGCTGTGGATGTTGGCAGTGGTCAGCTGGCAGCTGTGCTACGCGCCGACCCTCGAGTCCGGCTGCAGGAACGAACCAATCTCCGGGACTTGGGCCTCGAGGATGTCGGAGGCGTTGCGGTCGATCTGGTAGTCGCCGACGTCTCTTTCATCTCATTGAAGTTGCTGGTTGGCCCACTGATCTCGGTGACCCGAGATGACGGCTGGATCCTGCTGCTGGTCAAGCCGCAGTTCGAGGTAGGGCGGGAGCTGCTAGGCAAGGGCGGGGTGGTACGCGCTCGGGCGGACCAGCTGCAGGCGGTTTCGGACGTGATCAAGGCAGCTGGCGAATTTGGCTGGCACGCCGTGGATGCCGTCCCGAGCCGGCTGCTGGGAGCGTCAGGCAACCGCGAGTTCTTCGTCCTGCTGCGGCGCACCGAGTCTCCACCCGACCTCAATCTGACTGCACTGGTCGAGACATAGCTCAAAGCAACCCCAATATGCTGTGGCAGGTGACCGAGGCCTCAGCCCAGCGGACCGGCCAACCCAGCGGCATAAGCCCAGATTCGACGCGTCGCGTCGCCGTGCTGACCCATATGGGCCGGCCGCCGGCCATCGCCGCGGCAACGCGTCTCGTCGAAGGGCTTAATGCGGCAGGCATTGTCTCTGCTTTGCCGGCCGATGACATATCCGCGCTGGACCCGCGGCTGGCGCACGCCATGACACCGCTGAGCAAGCCGGTTACGGACGAGGACGGAATTGAGCTGATGGTGGTGTTGGGAGGCGATGGAACCATCCTCCGCGCCACGGAATGGGTCTTGCCGAGTGAGATTCCGCTCCTCGGGGTCAATCTGGGACACGTGGGCTTTCTGGCTGAGGCCGAGTCATCGGAGATCGACACGATCGTCGCCCGTGTCGTTGAACGCTCCTACACCGTCGAGGAGCGATTCACCATTGATGTCACACTCCGCGATTCCAAGACGCTCACGTCCGAGTGGTCGTCCTACGCGATCAACGAGGTGTCGGTTGAGAAGGCGTCCCGGGAACGGATGCTGGAGGTGCTGGTGGAGGTGGATGGCCGGCCGCTTTCTCGTTGGGCCTGCGACGGGATGCTGGTTTCGACTCCTACCGGCTCCACCGCGTACGCCTTCTCAGCCGGTGGGCCGGTGATCTGGCCAGGCGTCGACGCCCTCCTTGTGGTGCCGCTCAGCGCGCACGCACTTTTTGCCCGGCCGCTGGTGCTCAGTCCTACCTCGACCGTGGTGGTGGAGGTCCTCGACGTGTCCCGGACACACGGCATGGTCTCGTGTGACGGACGCCGTTGGGTCGAGCTGCATGCAGGTATGGAGATCGAAGTGACCCGCGGCAAGCAGCGACTTCGATTGGCCCGGCTGTCGGAGGCGCCGTTTACCGACCGGCTGGTCCAGAAGTTCGGGCTCCGGGTCGAGGGCTGGCGAGGGTCGGCTGATCCAGCCATCACCATGATCGACACTCCTGCATGATCACCGAGCTGCGTATTGCCGACCTAGGTGTGATCAAGGACGCGACGATCGGGCTTCATCCGGGCCTCACCGTCGTTACCGGGGAAACCGGCGCGGGTAAGACGATGATCATCAGTGGGCTTGGTTTGCTGCTTGGCGGCCGAGCGGACCCGCGATCAGTTCGCCGAGGTTCAGAGCGGGCACGCGTAGAAGGCCGGTTCAGGATCCAAAAACCTGAGCTGTTGCAGCAGGTCAGCGAGGCCGGTGGCGAGATGGACGACGACGAGCTGATCCTGGCTCGCCATGTCACAGCGGGAGGGCGCTCCCGGGCTTACCTGGGCGGTGCCCAGGTGCCGGCGAGTGCATGCGCAGAGCTGACTGCCGAGCTGGTGACGATCTATGGGCAGGCGGAACAGGAACGACTCACCGAGGCCGACAGGCAACGGCAGCTCTTGGATCGCTTCGCTGGCGCCGCCGTCCTCGAGCCGCTTGCCAGGTATTGCGGGCTTTGGTCAGAGGAGCGCGCCGCACGGACCGAGCTGGCTGAACTCCGTGCTGAGGCGCAGAGCCGGGCTCGTGAGATTGATCTGTTGACCTTCGGTCTGGAAGAGATTGAGCGTGTCGGGCCTGGTCCGGGGGAGGATGTCGCTCTAGCGGCGGAGGCCGCCCGGCTCCAGTCCGCAGACGATTTGCGGGAGTCGGCGCAATCAGCTGTCCATGCTCTGGCCGGTCCCGACGATGAAGCCGGCGGTGCGCTGGCGTTGCTCGACGCGGCGCGCAAGACTTTTGAGTCGGCAGTCTCTCGAGATGCCGAGGCGACTCAGCTGGGTGATCGGCTGGCTGAGGCGAGCTATCAGGTCACCGATCTGACAGCGGATTTGGTGCGCTATCTGGACGCACTGGACAGCCAGCCTGGGCGCCTGGAACAGATTGCCGAGCGCCGAGCTCAGCTGAGCACGCTGACGCGGAAATACGGCAGCACGTGTGACGAGGTCTTGCAGTGGGCCGCAGACTCTGCGGTGCGACTCACCCAACTCGGGCAGAGTGATGAGCGGATCGCCATCTTGACCGAGCGACTCGAGCAGCTGTTGACCGAGCTGACCTCACTTGCAGCACAGATCAGTGCGGCCCGGCGTGAGGCAGCGACCAGATTCAGTGAGCTGGTACGCGGTGAGCTTGCCGCTCTGGCCATGCCGCACGCGCAGCTCAGCTTTGAGCTGGCCGGCGCCGACCTCGGGCCGTGGGGGGCCGATCGGGTGGATCTGGTGTTTGCTGCCAACCCGGGCAGCGAGCTGCGCAGTCTAGGCCGAGTGGCATCGGGTGGCGAGCTGTCGCGAGTCCGGCTGGCCCTGGAGGTGGTACTTGCGGCCAACCGAGAGGCAATCACGCTGGTTTTCGATGAGATCGATGCCGGCGTCGGCGGCAAGGTCGCTGTCGAGGTGGGTCGCCGCCTCGCTCGGCTGTCCCAACACACCCAAGTCGTGGTGGTCACCCATCTCGCCCAGGTCGCGGCTTTCGCGGATCGGCACTACGTGGTGGTGAAGGCGGACGACGGTCAGGTCACGACCAGCGGAGTGCTGGCCGTTGCTGACGAGGACCGCGCAGTGGAACTTGCTCGGATGATGGCCGGTCTGGACACAACGGAGTCTGCCGTGGCCCACGCCAGCGAATTGGTGGAGCTTGCAGCCTCGGCACGAGGGTCAGTGCATCGAGGCGCAATCTCATAAAGCTCTCATGTAAGGCTGAATAGCGTCCCAGTATGCGGGTGCTCGTCGTCGAGGATGACGTGCGGATGGCGGCCGCAATCAGACGTGGGTTGCGCTCGGTCAACATGATCGGAGACATCGCCAGCACGTCAAGTGGGGCCTGCGCAATGCTTGCGGACACGCCGTACGACGTGATCGTGCTCGACGTGATCCTGCCGGACACAGATGGTTTCCACACCTGTCGCCAGCTCCGCAGCGTTGGCGAGTGGACGCCGATCATCATGCTCACGGCACGCAAGGGGATCGATGACCGGATTCGCGGGCTTCAGGTGGGGGCGGACGATTACCTCAGTAAGCCATTCGCCTTCAGCGACCTGCTGACCCGGCTCCGTATCCTCGCGCATCGCAACTCGGCCAAGCGGTCGGAAATAATCAGGGTTGGTTCGCTGCGACTCGATCCGACCGCAGCGCGAGTCTGGCGATGGGAGCAGGAGCTTCGGCTGTCGAACCGCGAGTTCGCCCTCTTCGAGGCGTTCATGCGAAGTCCGGGACAGGTACTCAGTCACCATCAGCTGCTGGATGCGGCTTGGAACATCGGACATGACTACCGATCCAACGTGATCGAGGTCTATGTTCGCTACCTCCGGGAAAAGATCGACCGGCCGTTCGGCGTACGGTCACTGGAGACCGTACGCGGGCTCGGCTACCGGCTTCGACGCGACGGCGGGAGATGAGTAGGCCACCGATCAGGGTCTGTCTCACGGGCTCACTCGTTCGGGATCTCCCTGTTCGCTGAACCCACTCCGGCGCGGTGGGAGTATTGACCCCGAGATGCGACTTCCCACCCTGCTCCGCAAACGCGGTACACCGACCCAGCTTGGCGGTGTCGCCCGGCTCGATCGGCGTACCAAGAACCTCACCAAACGGCTACGCGCTGGCGAGATTGCGATCATCCATCACAGCGACCTGGATCGAGTCAGCGCCGAGGCTTTGGTCGAGGCCGGTGCCGCCGCAGTGGTCAATGCGGTGTCCTCAGTCTCGGGGCGCTATCCCAACCTCGGGCCGGGGATCTTGCTGGAGGCCGGGATCCCGCTCATCGACAATGCGGGCGACCATGTCTTCACTCGGATTCACGAAGGTGAGTGGCTGACGCTGGATGGTGGCAAGTTGGTCAACTCGGCAGGCAGCGTGGTGGCGGAGGGCACGCTCTACACCACCGAAATCCTGGAGGACCATCTCGACTACGCACGGACCGGCCTCTCGGATCAGATCGAGGCGTTTGCCGAAAACACCATGACTTACCTGCGGGTGGAGAGAGAGCTGCTGCTGGAGGGTATCGGCGTGCCCGATGTCGCTACCGAGATAGAAGGCCGGCACGTCTTGATCGTGGTACGTGGCTACGACTATCGCAGTGATCTGGCTGCGCTCCGGCCCTACATCTCCGAATACCGACCTCTGCTGATGGGGGTCGACGGAGGAGCCGATGCGCTGATCGAGGCCGGCTACAAGCCCGACATGATCATCGGCGACATGGATTCATGTTCCGACGAGGCCCTGCGGTGCGGAGCGGAGCTGGTTGTGCATGCCTATCATGACGGGCAGGCACCCGGGCTCGAGCGCATCGAGAAACTCGGACTTCAGGCGGTCGTGTTTCCCGCTCTCGGCACCAGCGAGGACGCTGCCCTGCTGCTGGCTGACTCCAAGGGAGCCAGCTTGATCGTCGCCGTGGGCACTCATCGCTCGCTGGTGGAGTTCCTGGACAAGGGTCGAGCCGGGATGGCCTCCTCGTTCCTGATCCGGCTTCGCGTTGGCCCCAAGCTGGTTGACGCCAAGGGCGTGTCCCGGATCTACCGCAGCCAGATCAAGACCTGGCACCTCATACTGTTTGTACTCTCCGGCATTCTGGCGCTTTTCACGGCGCTGCTGTTCACCGACGTGGGCTGGGCATTCGGCAATGTCATCGTCGCGCGGATCCGTGACCTGCTCTACTGGATAAAGGAACTCATCACTTGATCAATTTCCGCTACCACATCGTGTCGTTGATGGCGGTCTTCATTGCTTTGTCCGTAGGCATTGCAGTTGGTGTGTCACTCAGCCCGTCGGTCGACCAGGGATTGCTCCAGCAGGCAGCGCAAGATCGCGAGCAGGTGGCTGATCTACGCGCGGAACTCGATCGGCGCAAGGCACTTGACGACTACCGCAACGCGTACGACGAGCAGGTTGGTGCCGCGGTGACCGCTGGTGTGTTGAGCGGGCAGCGGGTCGCTGTGGTTGCCATGCCAGACGCGCCGGATGATGTGGTGCAGAACATCTCCGAAGCTGTCGTCGGTGCCGGCGGCACCGTGGTACGCGATGTCACGGTCAATGCCGAAGCCTTTGATACCGGGAAGGCAGAGGACGTTACGGAGGCCCTGGCTGACTATTTCGGCCCGCTTGGTCTCAGTGACACCATGTCTCCTGCGACCAGGCTGGGCGTTGCCCTCGGTAGGTCAATTGCATCCAAGGACATGGAGGATCGTGACCAGCTGGCGCTGGCTGTGGGGGAGTCGCTGGAAAGTCGGGGCTTGGTGACGATCAGCGAAGGATCGCCTGCCCAAGCGCAGCTCATCATCGTGATCACTGCTCCGGCATCGGATCCGCGACCAACGCCCGAGGAGCTCACCGCACACGTCCAGTTTCAGGTCGGGCTGACGTCGCGGGCCGGAGTGGTCCTGGGTGGCCCGAACAGCGAGGACATCGAAGGCACCGATGTGCTGGCGGCCCGGACGGACCCGACCGCGGTGGATAGCCTCAGCACTGTGGATGTGGCCGATCTCAGCAGCGGTGTGACCACCGTCGTACTGGCTGGCAAGGAGCGGCTTCTGGGCCGCCCAAGTCAGCATTACGGTGCGCTGACGAGGGCCGACGCACCGCTGCCCGAGCTGCCGGTGCGCTAGTGAGGCGCCGATTGCTGGCCTGCGTGGCCTCAGGTTGTGCTGCTGCCTGGGTGGCTGCGGTCGCCAACCGGCGAGCGACGCGAGCACTGCCAAACCATGCCGCTGAGCCTCTGGGAAGCACCGAATCCGCGTCGCGTTGGATCCGAACCAACCATGCCGGGGCGACTGTGACTCTTGCCGAAGGCCCGATCGCGGTCGTGGCGCTGCTGGTCGGTGCAGGCGTCGACCGGCTGCTGGACAAGTCGGGCCGCCGGAGCTTGGCAGTAGCTATAGCCGGCCTCGGATCTGGGGCGGTCGGGGCGTACGACGACCTCTACGGAACGGCCCAGGCGAAGGGCTTCCGCGGCCACCTTCGCGCGCTGCGTTCTGGTCAGGTGACCAGCGGGACGATCAAGGTTCTCGGAATCGGCTGCAGCGCGGCGGCCG
>DATEWO010000122.1:0-21405 GCA_035257925.1 Propionibacteriaceae bacterium
CGCGTAGAAGCCGCTGCCAGCCTGACCATTGGGACCGTAGGCGGTGTAGTTCCAGGCATCGACGAAGTTCTTGGCCTTGACCTCGGTGCCGTCGTGGAACTTGTAGCCCTGCTTAAGCTTGACGGTGAACGTCTGGTTGTCGTCGGACTCGATCGACTCCGCGATGTCGTTGGATGGTGCAGCGGTCGCCGGGTCGTAACGGACGAGCTTGGCGGCCATGGCGTCGATGACGTTGCCGCCGCAGACTTCGCTGGTATTGCCCGGTACGAGCGGATTCTCCGGCGTACACGACCGGATCGCGATCTCACCGCCCGCCTGGCCAGCGGGGTCCTCCGCACCCGGCTCTGGCTCCGTACCCCCGCCACCACACGCCGTCGCAAGCAGAGCGAGGGACGTGATGGCTACAGCGACCATCCCGCGAGTTCTTCCACGCATTCGATGTCCTCCTCCTTTATGCCCCTCCGTTGGGGCGTTCAATCTCACGTGGGGCAGCGTAGAGACGTCCCACGGGAATGAAGCAGTTCTAGGTCACCAAACTAATACCCACAAGACTTGTTGCCTACTAGCGGGTAACACGCAACAAGATTGTGATCTCGGCTGCGAGAGCAATACCAGGGATATCTGATCATCGGCTGATGTCTGACCTCCAGATCGCGCCCATTCTTGACGGTGACAGAGTTGCTGGTGCGGACGACGATTGGGGTACCGAATGACAAAGGGCATGATCACCGATGACAGCACGATGCCTGCTGCTCAGGGCAACGCTGCAGAGCACCTGTGGATGCACTTCACCCGGATGTCCAGCTTCGCTAACAGTCCGGTACCGATCATCGAGCGGGGCGAGGGAGCGTACATCTGGGATACCGACGGTCGGAAGTATCTCGATGGCCTTTCAGGCCTGTTCGCCGTGCAGGCCGGACACGGGCGCCTCGAACTGGTGGAGGCCGCGGCCGCCCAGGCGCGCAAGCTGGCCTTCTTTCCGATCTGGTCCTTCGCGCATCCGACGGCCATCGAGCTGGCTGACCGGCTGGCCGCAGAGGCGCCGGGCGACCTGAACAAGGTGTTCTTCTCCTGCGGCGGTGGCGAGTCGGTGGAAACAGCCTGGAAGGTGGCCAAGCAGTACTTCAAGCTGATCGGCAAGCCGTCCAAAACCAAGGTGATCTCACGCTCCGTGGCATATCACGGCACGACACATGGCGCGATGTCGATCACCGGGGTGCCGGGCTTCAGGCTCCCTTTCGAGCCGCTGGTGCCGGGCGGCGTTCGGGTGCCCAACACCAACTTCTACCGGGCGCCGGACGAGGTGGCCGGCGACGAAAAGCAGTTCGGGCTGTGGGCGGCAAACCGGGTTGAGGAGGCGATCCTCCACGAAGGGCCGGACAGCGTGGCGGCCGTGTTTGTCGAGCCAGTGCAGAACGCCGGTGGTTGCATTCCAGCCCCGCCTGGCTACTTCGAGCGGCTGCGTGAGATCTGTGACGCCTACCAGCTATTGCTGGTCTCCGATGAGGTGATCTGCGCCTATGGACGGCTGGGCACGATGTTCGGCGCCCAGAAGTACGGCTATCAGCCTGACATCATTACTAGCGCCAAAGGTTTGACGTCGGGCTACTCCCCGCTGGGCGCAGCGATCATCTCCGAGGCCGTTTTCGAGCCGTTCGCCCAGGGAAACAACACCTTCCCGCACGGCTACACGTTCGGCGGACACCCGGTGTCGTGTGCGGTGGCGCTGGCCAACCTTGACCTTTTCGAGCGGGAGGATCTCCTCGGCAACGTCCTTCGCCAGGAGAACAGTTTCCGGAAGACACTGGAGCGGCTCTACGACCTGCCGATCGTTGGCGACGTTCGCGGAGACGGCTACTTCTATGCCATTGAGCTGGTGAAAGACAAGGCGAGCAAGCAGACCCTGGATGCAGGCGAAATCGAAAGGGTGCTGCGCGGCTACATCGCAGGCGCGACGTTCGAGAACGGCCTTTACTGCCGCACTGACGATCGTGGCGATCCAGTCGTCCAGGTCGCTCCCCCACTGATCTGTGGCCAGGCCGAGTTCGACGAGATGGAGCAAATTTTGCGCTACGTCCTTGCTGAAGCGTGGACCAAGATCTAGGCCCCGAGAAACTGACGCTAGTCCGCGCAACACGCCGGACTTAGGCCAAACTGAGGACGACTGGCGTCACTTTTTTGAGGATTAAGCCCGCGTAAAGGTGTCGACCACGATCATGTCTGGGGCCTGCGACGCGAGGCCGATGATGCCTGCGGGTCACTCTCTACCAGGCCCGGCGAGGTGACCCAGGTTGGCGTCCGAGATTCGGGGAAGCAAAAACGTGTGACTGGGAAACAGGCTCACGAGCGCTTCGTCCAACGTTGCCAGCGGCACGGCTCGACTCCGCGCGAGACTTACCAGGTAGGCGTCGGTGACCTGTCGATGACCGACGACATGCTCAAGATCAATGTCGGCGTATGAGATCGAGTCGGGCCAGAATTCGCAAGTTGGAAGGTCTCGAATCCGCTGAATCACCTCTGCCGCCGTGATCGCGGACTCACCCAGTCGGACCAGGAATCGGACCAGCGCTCCCTCGACAATGGGGCAAGTCGCGAAGCGGTCTGCGGTCGACGCCCAGATGGCGGCTCTCTCATGATGCTCATGCTCCTGAACGGTCAACGCGATCAGTACATTCGCGTCGAGGAGATAGCTCACTCGTCGTCCAGTGCCTCAGCAACATCTGCTGAGGTAATGCGCCGACCAAGACTGACAACTGGGAAGCCCGACTGCGGATCGGTCGTGACTACTAATGGCTCGTCCAGTCGGCTCAAACCACGGGTAGCGAGCTCCGCGATCACAGAAGAGAGCGATTGCCCACGCCGCTTAGCCAACTGCATAGCCCGACGATGGACCGCCGGGGGCAAATCAACGGTAGTGCGCACGCTTGCATCATATCTGCATCGTTAGTGATGTAGAAGTCCTTGTCGAACGAGATGTGGCGGAAGTCCGAGAAACCTCGAGCGTCTGACCGTCCTTCGTCCTCCTTGAGCCTCTGCTCGCGATCACGAGCGGAGGTTCAGGAACTAAGAAGGAACCAACGAAGCGCTAGATATTGAACCGGAATTCAACGACGTCTCCGTCTGCCATCAGGTAATCCTTGCCTTCCAGCCGCACATTCCCTTGAGCGCGAGCAGTCTGCATCGATCCTGCCGCGACAAGATCGTCGAACGAGACGACTTCGGCTCTGATGAAGCCCTTCTGGAAATCGCTGTGGATGACTCCGGCGGCCTCCGGAGCCGTAGCTCCCTTGCGGATCGTCCAGGCCCGCGATTCCTTCGGACCTGCCGTCAGAAAGGTCTGCAGGCCGAGCGTGTCGAAGCCGACCCGAGCCAGGACTTCCAGACCTGGCTCAGCAACGTCCATCTCGGCAAGGAACTCCCGAACCTCCTCGGGCTCCATTTCGACCAGCTCGGATTCGATCTTGGCATCAAGAAAGATCGCCTCTGCCGGCGCGACTATTGCCTGCAGGCGCTGCTTCAGCGGTTCGTTGGCCAGTTCGTCGGAATCACAATTGAAAACGTAGAGGAATGGCTTGGCGGTCAGCAGGAAGAGATCACGCAACGGTCCGCGATCCAAGCCCGAAGCAAAAATCGTCCGTCCACTTTCGAGAACCTCTTGGGCCTGCTTCACGGTCGCAAGCGCTGCGAGCTTGTCCTTGTTGATTCGGGCTTCCTTCTCCAGCCGTGGCAGCACCCGCTCCACTGTCTGGAGGTCTGCCAAGATCAGCTCCGTCTCGATCGTCTCAATGTCGCTCGCCGGGTTTACGGCGCCATCGACATGAGTCACGTCAGGGTCGTCAAATACGCGAGTCACCTGGCAGATGGCATCCGCCTCACGAATATGGGACAGGAAGGCATTGCCCATCCCCTCACCCTTGCTGGCACCCCGAACGATTCCGGCGATATCGACGAAGCTCACGGTCGCCGGCACCGTGCGGTCGGAATGGAAAAGCTTCGCCAAGACCGCCAGCCGTGGATCAGGCACGCCCACGACTCCGATATTGGGATCGATCGTGGCGAAGGGGTAGCTGGCAGCCAGTACGTCGTTGCGAGTCAGGGCGTTGAACAGCGTCGACTTGCCTGCGTTCGGTAACCCGACAATGCCGATGGTGAGTGCCACGGCCGACAAGCCTAGGCCGTAGCCGCGCTCTTCAGTCTTCGCCTGCGAGGAAGGTTTCCATGGCGCGAGTCAGGGCGAGCGGGTCATCAGTGCCGGCCAGCTCGCGGGCCGAGTGCATGGAGAGCGTAGGGATACCGACGTCGATTGTGGCAATTCCCAGTCTGGTGGCGGTCAGCGGACCGATGGTCGAGCCGCACGGCACCGCATTGTTTGTCACGAACTCCTGGGTACGTACGCCTGCGCGGCGGCAAAGGCGCCGCCAGAGGGCCATGCCGCGTCCGTCGGTGGCGTAGCGCTGGTTGGCGTTGATCTTGAGCAGCGGGCCTGAGTTGAGCAGTGGCTGGTTGGCCGGATCATGCCGGTTGGGATAGTTCGGGTGAATGGCGTGACCGGTGTCCGCCGACAGGCAGAACGTCTCGGCGAGGGATCGGTGCCGCTGGTCAAGTGTGGCACCGAGACCGTCAGAGATCCGGTTCAAGATGTCGGCGAGCAGCGGGCCGGACGCGCCGCTACGAGATGCACTGCCCAGCTCCTCATGATCAAAAGCTGCGATCATCTGAATGACATCGCCGTCGTCGGCGTTGATCATGGCGCGGATGCTCGCATGCATGCTGCTCAGGTTGTCGAGACGGCTTGAGGCGAAGAACTCCTGATGCGGCCCGAAGATTGCCGGCTTGGCGGTGTCGTACACGCTGAGGTCATAGCCGTCAATGTTCGCGGCCGAGCAGCCTGCGATCCTGGCCACATGATCAAGAACCTGAATACCCGGATGGCCAACGCTCCACACCGGAGCGGTGTGAAGCTGCTTGTCCAACTTGAGGCCCTCGTCGTTCACGCTGCGATCAAGATGGATTGCCAATTGAGGTATCCGCATGATCGCCTCGGTGCGTACCAGCTGCGTATTGCCGTCGGTGAGCACCAGCCGACCTGCCAGACCGAGATCACGATCGAGCCAGGAGTTGAGCAACGGAGCGCCGTAGATCTCAATACCGAGCTGCTGCCAGCCATATCCGCTCATGTCCGGACGCGGCTTGAGCGTGAAACCCGTCGAGTCCGTATGGGAGCCAAGAATCCGGAACGGCATAAATGATCTAGGAGCATCGGGGATCCGCCAGGCGATCAGCGCGCCGTCGCGTACCACGTAATGGCCGCCCGGTTCGGAACTCCACTCCGCCGACTCCTGCTGTGCGACAAAGCCCTCCAAGGCCAGCCGGCGGGCGCCCTCCGCGGCGGCGTGGTGGGAGGAGGGTGAGGCTTCCACGAAGGCAGCCAAGTCAGCAACATGATCAAGCTCAGACGACATGGTTCCAACCTAGGTCACGACCAGTCCGGTGGAGATCACCGTGCGGATGCGGTGCCTCGCGGGGCCGCCTCCGACGTTTTGTCGTCCCGCCCAGGCAAGATCTCCCCCATGGACGGTGTCGCGGTCATTGCGCTGATCTGTGGCCTGGTGGTGGGTGTCCTGCTCGGGAGCATCGCCGGCTGGGCTATCGCGCGTGCCCGCCAGCAGTCCAACACCGCACATGCTCAGATGTTGATCGCGCAGTCGCACGGAGACGCGGCGGCGGCGCGCGCGGAGGCCGCGCAGGCACGAGCAGAAGCAGCGCAGGCCCGCGGCGACGTGGCGGAGGCTCGCAGCGAGGCAGCCGCTGCTCAAACGAAAGCGGCAGAGGTGTCCGCCGAGGTGGCCAGCGCAATCGCCCAGCGCGACGCCGCCCTCGCGCGGGCCAGAGAGATCGCCGCAGACCGGGAGGCGATGATCAACCAGTTCAGGGTGCTGTCGAGTGAAACACTGGAACGGCAAGGCCAGACGGCCGATGCCCAGGCCGAGGTACGACTGAAGGCAACCGAACACCTGATCATCCCTGTTCGGGAAAGCCTCGACCGGTTCAACGACCGGCTCATCGAGGTGGAGAAAGAGCGGGCCGCCATGTCGGCGGAGCTGCGCACCCAGGTCACCCATGTACAGCAGACCGGCGAGACCCTACGCCGCGAGACCGCAGCCTTGGTGACTGCCTTGCGCAAGCCTCAAATCCGCGGCTCCTGGGGAGAGACACAGCTGAAGAGGGTCGCCGAGCTGGCCGGAATGATCGAACGCTGCGACTTCGATCTGCAGTACACCACCAAGACCGACGACCGAGTGTTGCGACCGGACATGCGCGTCAACCTGTCCGGCGGCAAGCACCTCTTCGTTGACGCCAAGGTCCCGCTCGCCGCCTTCCTCGAAGCCGCCGAGACGGACAATCCAGACACCAAGGCGGAGGCTCTGGCGCGCTATGCGCGCCATGTCCGGACGCACATCGATCAGCTCTCCTCCAAGCAATATTGGAAGGCCGGGGAGACACCGGAGTTCGTGGTGCTCTTCTTGCCGAATGAGATGTTCTTCGCTACCGCCCTTGATCAAATTCCAGACCTCTATGACTACGCGGCGGCGCGCGACGTCGTCTTGGCTACGCCGACGACACTGATCGGGATGTTGCGAGCGGTGGCCTACGGCTGGCGGCAGGCGGCCTTGGCGGAGAGTGCGGCCGAAGTGTTCCGTCTCGGCCGCGAGCTGCATGAGAAGCTCGGCCTGATGGGGAACCGCTTCGACAAGCTGGGTCGCGCGCTGCGCAGTTCGGTGAACGCCTACAACGAGACAATCGCCACAGTCGAGGGCACCGTGCTGGTCCGCGCGCGGAAGTTCCGCGACCTCAAGGTCAGTGAGAAAGAGCTGCCGGGACCGACCCAGATCAATGAAGCCGTACGCCAGATCCAAGCCGCGGAACTGGTTGATGATGCGGTCCAGGTCGAGCCGATGCTCGGCCGGCGTCGCCGACGCCGTTCCGGCGCCATTCCGGAGGCCGCTGAACTCTACCGATCCGACCCGGATCTGACCGAGTTGATCGAGGAGAGTGCGCCTGCCGAGCCAGAAGAGACCGCTCAGTCCTCCTGAGCTGCGAGCGTCCGGGGAATCGAGCGCCAGCCGCAGCGAGCGGAGCGAGCAATGCCAACGGAGCGAGCGGAGGCGTTTCCTATTCAAGCGACGACGACGGCGGATCCAAGCGCGATGCGCCAGCAGCTCCCAAAAAGGGCGATCAGTCGTTAACTGCGCCCCGGCGAAGATCCTTCCGCAGCTCTGGCGGCAGCGCGAAGACCAACGACTCCTCGGTAAGCCGCTCCTCACGGGCAACTGGAAAACCCTGGTTGACCAGATAGTCCAGGACGCCCTGGACCAGATCGTCTGGCACCGAGGCTCCGCTGGTCACTCCGACTGAGTCGACGCCAGCCAGCCAGGCGGGATCAATCTCGGTTGCGTTGTCGATCCGATGTGCCGCCTTGGCCCCTGCCTCGAGTGCCACCTCCACCAGGCGTACCGAGTTGGATGAGTTGGCCGAGCCAACCACGATCACGAGGTCGCTGTGGGCAGCGATCTGCTTGACAGCGAGCTGACGATTCTGGGTCGCATAACAGATGTCGTCGCTCGGCGGATCCTTCAGAAGCGGGAATCTTTCTCGGAGCCGGTCGACCGTCTCTAAGGTCTCGTCAACGCTCAAAGTGGTCTGGCTGAGCCAGGCAAGTCGTGACGGATCGCGAACTTCAAGCTGCTCGACATCCGCCGGTGATTGCACGAGCGTGATGTGCCCGGGCGCCTCGCCCGTAGTTCCCTCCACTTCCTCGTGCCCAGCGTGTCCGATCAACAAGATCTGCAGGTCGTCCTTAGCGAACCGCTTCGCCTCGTGGTGCACCTTGGTGACCAGCGGACAGGTCGCGTCAATCGCCTTGAGGCCTCGTTCCTTGGCCTCCATCTGGACTGCCGGAGACACCCCATGTGCTGAGAACACCACCGTTGAGCCCTCCGGAACCTCGTCGAGCTCCTCGACGAAGATGGCGCCCCGCTCCTCGAGGTTTTCCACCACGTGCCGGTTGTGCACGATCTGCTTGCGGACATAGATCGGGGGGCCGTACGTCGCCAGCGCTTTCTCGACAGTAATCACCGCACGATCCACCCCGGCGCAATACCCCCGTGGCGCCGCCAGCACGACCTGCCTGCGGTGGTTCGGCGCAGTTACCTGGCCCGTCTCGTTCACCCGGTCAGTGTAGGTGGTGCAGCGGCCGTCGGATGGGCCAGCAATCTCCCAAGACCGCGGTACTACGCTCGCGGCGTGGCCCTGCAATCATCGCCTGAGAACCCACAGCCTCTGCGGGTGATCGCGCGCGCCGTGCGCAGCTGGGTGGAGCGCCTTGGAGCAGTCTGGGTCGAGGCCCAGCTGATCGAGATCAACCGCCGCTCAGGAACGCGGACCATCTTCCTGACTTTGCGCGACAAGCTCGCCGAGGTATCGGTGTCGGTGACGACATCACCGATCACGCTGGACTCAGCTGGGCCGCTAACCGAGGGTGCGACGGTAGTGGCCCGGATCAAACCGTCGTACTTCGAGAGTTCCGGTCGGTTCATCTTCTCCTGCGATGCGATCACTCCGATCGGCGAGGGACGGCTGCTGGCTCGGCTCGAGCAGACCAAGCGCCTGCTCCAGGCTGAGGGGCTCTTCGACCGGTCACTGAAGAAGTCACTGCCCTTTCTGCCAAGGGCGGTAGGGCTGGTAACCGGGGAGGGCAGCGCAGCCGAGCGCGACGTGATGGAAAACGCGCGGCGGCGCTGGCCGGCGGTACGGATTGTCACCCGATACGCACTTGTCCAGGGACCGCAGGCATGCGAGCAGGTCATCGCCGCGGTACAACATCTCGACCGCCACCCCCAGGTAGATGTCATCGTCATTGCCCGCGGTGGCGGCTCCGTGGAAGACCTCCTTCCCTTCTCCGACGAAGGCCTCATTCGGGCTGTGGCTGCCTGCCGAACACCGGTAGTCAGCGCCATCGGGCACGAGTCAGACAGTCCAATCCTCGACCTCGTCGCCGACTATCGCGCTTCAACACCTACCGATGCGGCGAAACATGTGGTTCCTGATGTGACCGACGAACGGGCTCGAGTGCAGCAGGCTCGGGAGCGGATGGTCCAGGCTGTGTCGCGCCTCGTCGGCCGGCAGCAGGAGCTGCTCGACGGGCTCCGTTCCCGCCGGGTGTTGACCGATCCGACCGCAACGTTTGCTCTGCGTTACGAGCAGCTGACAGAACTCAGGCATCGCGCCAATCGCGCCATTGGATCAACGATCGACCGCGAGTCAGCCCTGGTAGGGCATCACTTGGCGCGAATCCGGGCGATGTCGCCGCAGGCCACACTGGATCGCGGCTACTCGATCCTGCTGGGCCCTCACGGTGTCGCGGTTCGATCGGTCGATCAGGTCAATGTCGGAGATGGTCTTTTAGCACAGCTGGCCGACGGGCAGCTGGCGGTCAACGTGACGCAGCTGAGACCGCGAGGAGGAGCATGACGGATCCAGCAGCCAAGCCGGAGACACTCAGCTACGAGCAGGCGCGCGATGAGCTGGCTCTCATCGTCCAGCGGCTGGAGTCGGGCGGTGCTTCGCTAGAAGAGTCACTTGCGTTGTGGGAGCGCGGTGAGCAGCTTGCTGCCATCTGCCAGGCCTGGCTCGACGGAGCCAAGGCGAAGGTGGATGGCGCTCGAGCGAAAGACCCGGCTGCTACCGAGGAGACCTGAGCCGCTCTACGAGCGTCGGTGGGCGCCCGCTGGTGATCGGAGGAACGATGAGCGGAACATGCTTCTCCGTTTCGCGAGGAGTGACGACGGCACCAGCTCCCAGGGGCGCCGCGCGAGCAGAGCCAATCAACTCGTGCTGGACAGGGTTGAGGCATAGGCCTCCAACGCCTCATACGGCAAATCGGCGGACACGATGGTGGTGGCCTTGGGGCCGCGCAGCACCAGCGATTTTGTTCGGCCATCAGGACTGACCAGGCGTTGCCAGGCCTGGCCTGCGACAGTACTGCTGCCATCCGGCGTACCTGCCCGCGACTGCTCATCAACCATCTCCTGCGGCCGCAGGTCGCCTTGATTCAGATCGACATAGACGTCATCCGGACTGAGGAACCCGATCTGCCACAGATTGCGCGGCGATGCCTCGCCGTTGAGGTACGGCTTTCCTTGCGGCACCCAGTTGACCCGGGTGGCACGCCAGCCGGCCGGAAGGTTGGCCGGCGCGAGAACTTCGAACGGAGCCTGTTTTCGCGCCGTGGCGAGCACTGGTTTCCAGTCGACCTCCTTGACCGGATGGTCATCAGGCACGTCGGTGAAAATAAGGGCGATGAGGGCCAGCGGGATCACGATCAAAGCGAGCGAGCGGATCATGTCACCCGCTGTTGCCGGCCTCTTCGTACGCGCCACGTCCTTATCTTCACAGACCGTGCCAAGACGTGTTTGATTGCTTCGCTCCCTCGCTCCGCGCGGATCGCGCTTTGGAAGCCGCCTCCTTCGTCGTCGCTCCAGGATGAGAAGCATGTCCCCTCGCTCCTCCTCAGCACGGCGGCGCGCGATCCGGTCCCCCCACGCGTCTAGCACAGCGACTGGCGCCTAGCCCTGACGTTCCGCAATTAGCGAGACTATTGCTCGATGGAGACCATCGAGACCATCGCCCGACACAACGGCCCGCGAGGCGAGGTCGTCTTGCGGCGCCGGCTTGATGAGGCACACGATGTCGAAGAGTTGATCATCAACGGTGTGTTCGCCATGGACAGCAGTGAAACCTCAACGGAGTACCTGCTGGGAGAACTCGCGATACCGAGCGGTCGCGCCCGGCGGGTGCTGGTCGGTGGCTTGGGTTTGGGCTACACGGTCTCCGCGATTTCCGCTCAGGAGATCGACGAAATCGATGTGGTGGAGATCGAGCAATGTTTGATCGATTGGGCACAGCAAGGAGTCACCGCGAGGCTGGCGGCGGTTGCCTCGGATCCGCGGATTCGCCTACACACCGGGGATATTCGGCTCGTCTTCCAAGGACGGAGCGCCGCGCTGGTCGGGCCGTGGGACGCGATCGTGCTCGACGTGGACAACGGCCCCGACTTCTTGATCCACGGCCAGAACCGCGCGCTCTACACCGGTGTTGTTCTCCGGGCGGCGTATGCCCAGCTGACTGCCGGCGGCACCCTTGCAATTTGGTGCCAGTCCGCCGCGCCGTTGCTGCGGGCAGCGCTGGAACGAATTGCGCCATCCACACGGGAGCACGTCATCGAAGTCTCCCGTGGCCAGCGCCGCTTTCGGTACGTGATCTATACAGTTTCCAGACCGCCGGACTCACTCTTCGAAGCTAAGCAAGAATGTGCCCATGACCCAGTCAACTGATACGGGTGAGCATCGCATCGAGCGCGACACGATGGGCGAGGTGCGGGTGCCGGCCGCGGCGTTGTGGAAGGCGCAGACCCAACGCGCCGTCGAGAACTTTCCCATCTCCGGTATACCGATCAACTCCGAGTTGATCGCCGCCCTCGGTTTGATCAAGGAGGCGGCAGCCAAGACCAACGCCGCGCTCGGGGTCTTGAAGCAGGAGTACGCCGCTGCGATCGAGAAAGCTGCTGGCGAGGTCGCGGCGAACCAGCACGATGCCGAGTTTCCCATCGACGTGTTCCAGACCGGGTCTGGCACCTCGAGCAACATGAACGCCAACGAGGTGATCGCTTCTCTCGCCTCTGCTCAGTTGGGCGAAGCCGTGCATCCCAATGATCACGTCAATGCGTCACAGTCCAGCAATGACGTCTTTCCCAGCGCCATCCACATTGCGGCGACGTACAACCTCGTCTATACCCTGTTGCCGGCGTTGCGCCATCTGGAATCGACGCTCAGCCTGAAGGCCACCGAGTTTGCCGAGGTGGTCAAGTCCGGTCGCACCCACTTGATGGACGCCACCCCGGTGACGCTCGGTCAGGAGTTTGGCGGCTATGCCGCCCAAATCAGTCGTGGCATCGAGCGGGTGGAATCGGCCTTGCCGCGAGTCGCCGAGCTGCCGCTCGGCGGGACTGCGGTTGGCACCGGAATCAACACTCCCGCTGGCTTCGCTGAATCGGTGATCTCTTTGATCGCAGACAAGACAGGTTTGCCACTGACCGAAGCTAGTGATCATTTCGAGGCGCAGGGTGCCCGGGACGGGCTGGTCGAAGCCTCGGGTGTCTTGCGGACAATCGCGGTAAGCCTGCACAAGATCGCCAACGACTTGCGTTGGATGGCCTCGGGTCCACGTGCGGGGCTCGGTGAGATCGCGATACCTGACCTGCAGCCGGGATCCTCGATCATGCCGGGCAAGGTCAACCCGGTCATCTGCGAGGCGACGCTCATGGTCTGCGCCCAAGTGATCGGCAACGACGCCGCGGTCGCCTTCGCCGGTGCGGGCGGCAACTTCGAGCTCAACGTCATGCTCCCCGTCATGGCGCGAAACACCCTGGAGTCGATCCAGCTGTTGGCCAATGTGAGCCGGCTGCTTGCCGACCGCTGCGTACAGGGCATCGAGGCCAACGTCGAACACTGCAGGACGCTGGCCGAGTCTTCACCGTCGATCGTCACACCGCTGAACCGCTATATCGGTTATGAGAACGCTGCCGCCGTCGCTAAGCAGGCGCTCAAGGAGAATAAGACCATCCGTGAGGTCGTTATCGACAACGGCTACGTCGCTAACGGCAGTCTGACCGAGCAGCAGCTGGATGCGGCTCTCGACGTTCTCGCGATGACCCGTCGGCCGGGCTGAACCCGCACGGCACTACTCGGGTTGCCGAGGCTTTAGTACCAACCCTTGTCTGCCTTGAAGCTCCAAGCGGCACACGGGCTGCCGTATCGGTCCTTCATGTACTTGACGCCCCAGATGATCTGCGTGGCTGGGTTGGTCCGCCAGTCACTCCCCTCGCTTGCCATCTTCGAGCCTGGCAAAGCCTGCGGGATGCCGTACGCACCCGAGCTGGGGTTGGTCGCGTTGACCTTCCACATGCTCTCGCGCATGATGATGTTGTTGAAGCACTCGAACTGGTTGGAGCCGTAACCAAACTTGTTCTTCAAGATCTGGCGGGCCATTTCTTTGGGATCGGTGACTCCCGGCTGGTAACCACGGTTGGCAAGCGCTCGTGCCCGAGCGGCTTTCTCCTCGGCCGCCTTCTTGGCAGCAGCCGCCAGCTTGGCCTTGATCTTGGCGCGCTTCGCAGCAATCGCCTTGGTTTGTTTTCCCAGGGAGTCGGCCCGCTTCGCCGCTTGTTTTGCGGCGGCTAGCTGGACCCTGGCCGCCTCCCGATTCGCGCGTGCCTGATCCGCTGCCCGCGTAGCGGCGAGCTGGTCAGCGGCCGGAGCAGAGATGGCAACAATAGGTGCCGGCACGGCGAGGGCTGAGGTCTGTTCACCGGGGCTGCTCAGTACAGCGACAGCTGTTGAAGCGACAAACGCTGAGAAGCCAACCCCGACTATGGCATGCTGAGCGAGTCGACGCACGGGGGATACGATGCCACATTGGCGTTACCAAAATGACATCATCTTGAGATCTTTTCGATGCCGAATTTCACGACAGGCGCCTAGACCGCCACATCCTCTAACATCTCGGTCACGAGAGCTGCAATAGGCGAGCGCTCAGAGCGGTTCAACGTGACATGGGCGAAGAGGGGATGACCCTTCAGTTTCTCGACGACTGCCACCACACCGTCGTGTCGGCCGACTCGCAAGTTGTCTCGCTGGGCGACGTCGTGGGTGAGAACCACGCGCGAGCCTTGACCGATCCGGCTGAGTACGGTGAGCAGCACGTTCCGCTCCAGGGACTGCGCCTCGTCGACAACAACGAATGCATCGTGCAGGGAACGGCCGCGAATATGCGTAAGTGGTAGCACCTCAAGCAACCCTCGTGACAACACCTCTTCAATGACCACCTTCGTGGCAAGTGCACCCAGGGTGTCGAACACGGCCTGCGCCCAGGGCGCCATCTTTTCGCCCTCCGTACCCGGCAGGTAGCCGAGTTCTTGGCCGCCGACCGCGTACAGCGGGCGGAAGACCACAACTTTGGAGTGCTGCTGGCGTTCCAAGACCGCCTCGAGTCCCGCGCACAATGCCAGAGCTGACTTACCAGTACCAGCTCGGCCGCCGAGGGAGATGATGCCGATGGAGGGATCCAGCAACAGATCCAGAGCAACTCGCTGCTCCGCCGAGCGGCCATGGATCCCAAACACGTCTCGGTCAGCCTTGATCAGCTTGACCTCCTTGCTCGGCATCACCCGGCCCAGCGCGGACGCACTGCCGCTCAGCAGCACGACGCCGGTATGGCAGGGCAGATCTCGCGCCTCATCCAGCTCCAGGAAGCCCTGCTCGTAGAGGCGGTCGATGTCGCCGCCGTCGACATCGATCTCGCTCATCCCGGTCCATTCGGTTTCGACGGCAAGTTCAGCGCGGTACTCCTCGGCATTGAGACCGACTGCCGATGCCTTGACCCTCATGGGCAGGTCCTTTGACACCAGAGTCACCGCGCAACCCTCAGCGGCGAGGTTGAGCGCGACCGCCAGAATGCGCGAGTCATTGTCACCCAGGCGGAAGCCGTCCGGCAGCGAAGCTGGATCGGTGTGGTTCAGCTCCACGCGGATACTGCCGCCCAGATCGTTGATCGGAACGGGGGCGTCAAGGCGCTCGTGAATCATCCGGAGCTCATCAAGGTAACGCAGGGCCGTACGGGCGAAGTAGCCCAGCTCGCTGTGGTGACGCTTGCCTTCAAGCTCACTGATCACCACAACTGGAAGCACCACATCGTGCTCGTCGAAACGCCGCATCGCGTGCGGATCGCTCAGCAGGACGGAGGTGTCAATGACGTAGGTGCGACGGCTTGATGAAGAAGACACAGGACTGCCCTTCTTGGGGGCCGTACGCGATCCGCGCCCGGCCCCACCGTTACGTGGCTGGCCGGGATGGATGACCGGCTTGGAGCTGCGCCGGTTCGCTGTACGTCGAGTGACGGTGCATGCATCGCCTCCCAGGCGGGCCGCTTACTGCGTCCCGCACCTCGACGGTACGTCGAGAGGTGGGTTGAAGGCGAGAGCCACGCCGCATTTTTGGAAGCTGCTCGCGCAATATCTGATCGCTCGCTCCGCTCGCGGGGATCGCCGCTTTGAAGCCGCTGCCTTCCTCTCTACTCGCGGACGAAGAGCGTGTCCGCTCGCGCGTTCGTCCAGGACAGCGGCGCGCGATCCCGGGCGCTTTGATCCTCCGCCGTCGTCGTCAAGCCGGACGCCCGACCACAACGATACGAATCTGCTGCCCGGGAACCGCTTGGGCAGCCCGATCGATGTCACCATCGACGAGCACTGCGACGACTGGATATCCCCCCGTCACCGGATGATCGGCAAGGAAGACCACAGGCTCCCCGCCAGGCGGAACCTGGATCGAGCCGCGAACCACGCCCTCGCTGGGCAGCTCCTTTCCCTTCTTCGAGACGTGGTGTTGCAGCGGCTCACCCTCGAGGCGCATCCCGACCCGGTCGCTGCGACTGGAGGCTGTCCATGGGGTCGCGGCAAGCGCGCCCAGGTCGTCGAGCCAGTCATCTCGCGGGCCGCGCAGTGCGTGCAGGACAAGCGTCTCTCCCGACAGCGCCGCCGTCGGGGCCTGGTCAACGTTGGGGAACTCGGTTGGTGGCGGCCCGACCGGCAGGATGTCGCCGCTACGGACCAGTTCGGGTCCCAGGCCGGACAAGGTGTCGGTTGCCCGCGACCCAAGGACCGGCGGCACATTTACCCCACCGCGGACGGAGACGTAGGTGCGAAGCCCAACCGGCGGTGTACCCAACGTCAGGGTCTGACCGTCGGCCAGAGCGAACGGTCCGCAATAGCCGACACCGCGACCGTCGATGTCGGCCGGAGCCGGTGCGCCAGTCAGCGCGAGCATCAAATTGCCGCTGGCGCGCACCGACAGGCTGCCCAGGGTCACCTCGAGTGCAGCAGCGGTGTATGGCTGGGCCAGCAGCCGGGCGCCGAGGCGGAACGCACCCCGGTCGGCGGCTCCCGAGCGGCCGACGCCGACCGCCGCAAACCCAACCCGCCCGAGGTCTTCCACTAGGGTGAGCGGTCCTGCGGCAAGCACCTCCAGTGCGCGGTCAGTGCCCATCGGCAGCTCTGGATACATCGAGGAAGCGCACCACCGCATCGGGTTGCAGCAGTGCGGGTGGATCCCGATCGATGTCGAAGACGACGACGTCAGTACGGCCGATCAGCTGCCAACCGCCTGGTGAAGACCGCGGGTAGATGGCACTGAACTCCCCTGCCAAAGCCACAGCGCCGGATGGCACGGAGGTACGTGGGTCCTTGCGCCGAGGCACGGCCAGTCGTGGGTCGCCCCAGCTCAGGTACGCGAAGCCGGGCGCGAAGCCACCGAACGCGACCCGCCAGTCAGTCCCGGTGTGCGCCGCGACGACCTCCGGGACGCTCAAGCCGGTCAACTCGGCAACATCGGTGAGATCAGGTCCGTCGTAGCGCACTGGGATCTCGATCACATGGTCGCTGGTTGCCGCCTCCTCCGCAGGGCCGGCCGGCAGGTTTGCCAGAGCCTGGCGCAGGGTGTAGAGACTGGTCTTCTCCGCAACGATGACCAGAACGGTCGTGGCGGCGGGGACGATGTCGACGACATCGGTGAATCCGGGCATCCCTGCCGCAACGGCCTCCCGTACGGCATGCCCGAACGAGACCACCTGGTCCACTCCCCCCACCTCGACCAGCACCGCGTGCTCCCCACACGTCAGCAGGGTGCGGTGCTCGGTCATGGCGCGAACGGTCGGATTTCGACCCCGGCCTCAGCCAGGGCCTTGCGTACCGCCACCGCCATCGCCACGGCCCCAGGGGAATCTCCGTGCACGCAGATTGAGCGCGCGGAAACAGCCACTTCGGTACCGTCGACCGACCGCAGCCGGCCCGTCACCAGCATCGACACCATGCGCTGGGCAACCTCGGCCGGGTCATGCAGCAGCGCGTCTGGTCGGGAGCGAGGCACCAGCGTGGCTTGGGCCGTATACCCACGGTCGGCGAACGCCTCGGTGACCGCGCTCAACCCGGCTTGCTCGGCATGCCGGAGCAGCGCGGAGCCGGGCAGTCCCAGCAGCGGAAGCGCCGGGTTGTACGCCATCACGGCGGCGACCACGGCCGCTGCCTGATACTCGTCGTGCACGGCCCGGTTGTAGAGGGCGCCGTGCGGCTTGACATAACGCACCCGCGACCCGGCGATCCTCGCGAACCCATCCAACGCGGCGATCTGGTAGATCACATCATTAGTCAGACTCGCCGCATCGACATCCATGCTGCGGCGGCCGAAACCGGCCAGGTCCCGGTAGCTCACCTGGGCGCCGATCACCACACCGCGGCTGCCGGCCAACTCGCAGACTCGCCGCAGGATGTTCGGGTCCCCGGCATGGAAGCCGCAGGCGACATTGGCGCTGGTGACGATGTCCAGCAAGGCGTCGTCATCACCCAAGGTCCAGATCCCGAATCCTTCACCAAGGTCGCTGTTGAGGTCGACGACCGGCGCTGCGGACGGCTCGCTCACTGAGACCCCATCGGTTGTCTCGTAGTGTCGGCGTGCAGGTCGATCTTCGAGGTTTCGGGCGCCAGCAGCACGCAGATGATCGTCACCACCAACATGGCGACCGCGTAGATGGACACGGCGATGGAGGTGTCGTAGCGATCCAGCAGGGCAACGGAGATGATCGGCGCGAGCGCGCCGCCGATGATGCCGGCCAGCTGATAACCCATCGAGGCTCCGGTATAGCGAACCCTTGTCGGGAACATCTCGGAGATGAACGCTGCCTGCGGCCCGTACATGGCGGCGTGGAAGACCAGCGCAACCACAGCGGCCAACACGATCAGCCAGAACTGGCCGGTGTCCAGCAGGATGAAGAAGACGAAGACCCACACGGCTGCGCCAATTGCCCCGGCCAGGTAGACCGGCCGACGGGCAAACCGGTCGGACAGGCTGCCGAACAGCGGGATCAGGACGACCTGAACAGCGGCGGCGATGAGCACCGCGTTCAGGGCGTAGTTCCGCGGCAGTTTGAGATACGTGGCGACATAAGTGGTGATGAAGAGCACGAAGGTGTAGAAAGCGACGTCAACGCCGACCCGCGCGCCGATGGCGAGCAGGACTTGCTTGGGGTAGCGCCGCAGCACCTCAAGGATCGGCGCGCCGGCCTTGGTGTGAGACTCTTCGACCTCGCGGAACAGCGGGCTCTCCGCGATCGTCATCCGGATCCACAGACCCACAACAACCAGCAGGCCGCTCAGCAGGAACGGCACCCGCCAGCCCCAGCTCAAGAACGCGGGTTCGCTCGTTAGCGCACCCATCAGTGACAGGACGCCGTTGGCCAGCAGCAGGCCGAGCGGAACCCCGACCTGTGGCCAGCTGGCGTTGAGGCCACGCCGGTTCGAGTCGCCCGACTCCAGCGTCATCAACACCGCACCGCCCCACTCGCCGCCGAGGCCGAGGCCTTGGAGGAAGCGGAGTGCGACAAGCAGGATCGGCGCCCAGACGCCGATGCTCTCGTACGTCGGCAGCAGGCCAATGAGGAAGGTGGCGATTCCCATCAGCAGCAGAGTCACGACCAGGACATTCTTGCGGCCGAGCCGGTCACCGTAGTGGCCGAAGACCAACCCACCCAGCGGGCGGGCGACGAAGCCGACGGCGTAGGTGGTGAAGGCGAGCAGCGTGCCGACCAACGGCTCGAAGGTCGGAAAGAAGATCTGGTTGAAGACCAGCGCCGCCGCGGTCCCGTAGATGAAGAAGTCGTACCACTCCAGTGAGGTGCCGATCAGGCTGGCGACGATCACCTTGCGCACCGATGACGGCGCTTTGGCAGCAGGGACGCGGCTGACGGTGGACATCTTGATGCCTCCCTAGACCGGGCGCGGGCCGGTCCACGCCCATTGGACGGACCTTACCCACTCACTCCGGGGAGGAATCAGGTCCAGCCGACCGGACGAAGGTCGGCGTCAGCGACCGAAGCGGCGCTCCCGCTGCCCGTACGAGCGCAGCGCCCGGATGAAATCCACCTTCCGGAAGTCGGGCCAGAGTGCCTCGCAGAAGTAAAACTCACTGTGTGCGGACTGCCACATCAAGAATCCCGATAACCGTTGCTCCCCAGACGTTCTGATGATCAGGTCCGGGTCGGGTTGACCCTTGGTGTAGAGATGCTCGGCGATGTGTTCGATGTCAAGCGTTTGCGCGAGTTCGTCAATGGAGGTGCCGTTCTCAGCATGCTCGGCAAGCAGAGAACGCACTGCGTCGCGTAACTCATGACGCCCACCGTAGGAGACTGCGATATTGACCAGCATGCCGTTGATGTCGGCTGTGTCGTGATCGGCCATCTTGAGCCGCTTGGCGGACTGAGCCGGCAGCAGATCCAGTGCGCCCACAGGATGGACGCGCCAACGCCTGCTAGCCGCCAGATCGCTCACCATTTGCTCGATCACGCCAAGCAGCGGCTCGATCTCCTCACGGTTGCTGCGAGAGAAGTTGTCAGTCGAGAGCACCCACAACGTGACGACCGGGATACCGATCTCGTCGCACCACTCCACGAATTCTTTGAGCTTGTCGGCCCCGGCTTGATAGCCCGCCACGAGCGGTTGCCCGGGAGCATTGGTGCGCGCCCAACGGCGATTCCCATCAGCGAGAACGGCGACATGGCGCGGCAGTCTGTTGCGGTCGAGCTCGGCGATCAGCCGGTGCTCGTAGGTCGCGTATAGCAGCCCTGACGGGTGCAGACGATCCACGAATTCGCGCAGCCGATCCAGACGTGCCACAACTGGCAGCGTATCCCCCAACGATTGAGAATCCGCCTCATGGCAGAGATCAGGAAGGTTGAAGTTACGGCGTCCGCGACTCCGCCCGACCTTGGTCTTCGCCGCTGCGTTCCCCTACCCTGAACCCACCAACCGGTACTTCCAGCGAGCCAGATTCGCTTCGGCGACGGAAGGAGAAGCCCTGCCCGGAGTTCATGTTGGCGAGGACAAGCCATCGCAGTCCAAAATCGAAGGCGATACCGAGCAGTCCCTGACCGAAGTGCTGGACGCGGTCAAGCCCCGGCTGCGTGGTTGGTTGCATGCTGGAATGGCTCCCCTGGCACTCGCTGGGGGCATCGTGCTCGTCTCCCTCGCTGCGACGCCAGCTGGCGTCATCGGCGGTGCGATCTTCCTTGCCGCATCCGTGCTCCTTTTCGGCACCAGCGGTGTCTACCATCTCCGGACCTGGGGAACGCGCGGCGCCGCCATCCTCCGCAGGATGGACCACGCCAACATCTATGTGTTCATCGCGGCAACCTATACGCCACTGGCGTTGATCTTGCTTGACGGAGCATCCCGGGCGGTACTGCTCACCCTCATCTGGTCCGCGGCGCTCGGTGGGCTGTTCTTCCGCCTGTTCTGGCTATCGGCGCCGCGCTGGCTCTACACCGCGCTCTACCTCGTCATGGGCTGGGCGGCCCTTGGTTGGCTCGGGGCCTTCTATCAAGCTGCCGGGCCGGCGGTCGTGATCTTGATCATGGCCGGCGGCATCTGCTATACCTTCGGCGCAGTGGTCTACGGTCGAAAGCGCCCCAATCCATCGCCCACCTGGTTCGGCTTCCACGAGATCTTCCATGCCGCCACCATCGCGGGCTTCATCTGCCACTACATCGTGATTTTCTTGATCACGATCTAGTTTGAGCTGCTCGCGCAATCGCGCGTGGCATCCGCCGCCGTCGTCATCGCTCGCGGAGGAAAGAACGCCTCCGCTCGCTCCTCCTCCGTGCGGCGGCGCGCGATTTGCCGACGCTCGCAGCTAGCGGTCGAGGAGCTGGGTGGCAAGGTCATCGATAGAGGTGACCGGCAGCCGGCACACGAAGTGCCGGCAAACGTATGCCGTAAGTTTGTCATTGATCATCGGCCGGTCCGCCAGTAGTGCGAGGCCAGGTTGGTCAGGCATGCCAGCCAACACGACAGATCCGGCCGGGGCCAGCTGATGAGCGGTGTGGACCAGCGCGGCCCGAGCCGCATCGTCGGGTCCGACTACGGCGACTTGAACCGGCCTGCGGGCCGATGTCTGGCTGATCGCGTCCGCCAGCAGCCAGCCAGCAAACCGTGGCGCGCGGCGGACCAACTCGCTGGCGCTCGCGGCTGCCCGATCGGCGCGGGCGGCGTAGGGGTCGATCCCGGTCAATTCGGCCATCAGCCGCAGTGCATGAACAGCGGCACTCAGGCCTGAGGGGGTCGCGTTGTCGGTCGGATCCTGGGGTCTGGTGTAAAGCTGCTCGGCATCGGCGGCGGTGTCGAAGAATCCCCCAGCGGCGTCGTTGAACTGCTCCATGATCACCTGGAGTAGCTGCTCGGCGCGGGCC
>DATEWO010000123.1:0-12002 GCA_035257925.1 Propionibacteriaceae bacterium
CCTTCGTCGCCCCACTGGGCCCCCACTACCACAATCGCCGGCATGTGATCGCCGTCCCTTCTAGTTCTCTACTGCGTAGAGAAACCGAAGCCCCTGGGCATTCGCCACAGGGACTCTTGCGACGTAACTCTACCGAACCTCATTTGAGCTGTCGTCGG
Source organism: Propionibacteriaceae bacterium (assembly GCA_035257925.1). Lineage (GTDB taxonomy): Bacteria > Actinomycetota > Actinomycetes > Propionibacteriales > Propionibacteriaceae > Microlunatus. The sequence continues at coordinate 159 of DATEWO010000123.1, forward strand.
AGTTACAGCCAGTCCTTGGCTTTGAAGACGAAGTACAGCGCCGCGCTTGCTGTGATCATCAGCAGCAAATAGACCCAGAAACCGGCACCGCTGTCGTGCAGCGGGAAGCCGACGTTCATTCCGACGAAGCTGGTGACCAAGGTAGGAACCGCGATGATTGCCGCCCATCCGCTGAGCTTCTTCATGATTTGGTTCAGCCGCACATCAGCTAGCGCCAGGCTGGTGTCGAAGATCGCTGACATGGCCTCGCGTAGCGCATCGGCGGCGTTTGCTACCCGGTTGTGCTGCTCCGAAAGCACCCCCCAGTGGCGGCTGATCGCAGGGTCCCGACCAGCCTTGGTCTTCCGACCTTGGGGTGGACTGTCGATGATGTCGGTCATCACGGTCCGCATCGGATCGGTCAGCCTCCGCAGCTGGGACAGGGCTGCTCTGAGCTTGAAGGCGTACAGCTGCTCGGGCTTGTCGAGCGGCCGCTCCTCGAACAGCACATTGGCTAGGCGGTCGCTGGAATCTTCCAGCCACTCAACTGCTTCCTCATAGGTGCGGATCACGGCGGCCATCACGAGCTGGACTGCTACTTCGATGCCGCCCTGCGCGATCACGCCTTCCTTCTGGATAAACAGCTGAGCCGGCTGAAAGTCCGACGTCGGCTCCACCAGGCAGATGACGGCGCGGTCGGTCGCGATCATCGACACCGGATGCACGAGGATCTGTGCACTGTCTTTGTCAACCGACACCGCATTGGTGATGATGAGCCGCGCCTGGCCAATCGCTTCGAACTTGGCCCGCCGGTCATCCGCGAGCAGATCCTTGATCGCCAGCTCGTCGAGATCCAGGGCACGTGCGACGTGGCGAAGCTCCATCGCTCCGTAGTCGGGATCTCGCGGCAAGACCCACCATGCCGACGCGTCCGAATGCAGCTGCAACACATCGCTCAGGTCTTCTCCGGTCAGATCCTCAGCGATGATCTTGCTGCCCGACCAGACCCGACTCAGCGGTGCCGGTCGATCAGCGACAGCGGTGGACACCACGCTCCGAAGACTACGCGGCACTATGACGAGTTGCTCGCTCCGAGGACTCCAGGAGCTTGCGGCGGAGTGTGATGACGAGCGCAGCCTACGAGTCGTTGCGCTGCAAGCGACGAAGGAGTCGGAACGCGCGAGCAGTCATCAGATTGCCAATCCACTACGCGCCACTCACTCAGCTACCGAGATGCTGGTACGCCTACCACGCTATCCAGCCGGTGCGCCCGTCACCATCACGCCAGGTGCTGGTTGAACCAGTCCAGCATGTCCTGCCACGCCTGTTGGGCGGCCTCGGCGTTGTACCGAGGACCGGTGTCGTTGAAGAAGGCGTGACCTGCTCCGGCGAAGGTCTGAATCTCATAGGTAAGTCCGGCCGCCTTGAGCGCCGCCTCCGCGCGCTCACGGCTCGCATTCACCCGTTCGTCCTGCTCACCGTAGATTGCGTAGACGGCAGCCTTGGCCTTGCTGAAGTCGGGGTTTTCGGGCGCAGGTCCGTAAAACGGGACCGCGGCCGCCATCCGCTGTTCGCCAACTTGGAGCAGGTTCCAGGTCATGCCACCGCCGAAGCAGAAACCGACCACCCCCACTTTCGCGTCAGGCACTCGCTTCTGGAGTTCGTCGATGCCGGCCTGGAGGTCCGCAACCAGCTGCTCGGGTGGGGTGTTCGCCAGTGCCGTGGGTGCGGCCGCTGGATCCCCGAGTGAGCCAGTGCCGCCTTGAGCCGAGAGCAGGTCTACGCACAGCGCCGAATAGGACGCACCCGCGAAACGTCCGACAAGGTCAATGAAGTGCGGGGTCAGACCGCGATTCTCGTGGATGACCAGCAGCGCACCCTGGGGATCGGACGCCTCAGCCCACGACCCCTGTAGCTCACCGGCCGGACCGGCGAAGCGCACCGGTTCGCCCGGCTTCGTTGACCCGGTCCTTCCTGGGGTCGTCGTGGGTGCCGCTGGCGAGGGCGTGGCGCCTTCCGCAGGCGACGCCGCTCCCCCCGTCGGTCCCCCGCCGCCATTACCGCAGGCGGCTAGTAGGGCGGTCGCACTGCTCACACTGAGACCGAGGAGGGTCAGTCTGCGCAGCGCCTCCCTTCGGCTGAGCAATCCATCCACGAAATCTTCGGTTACCTCGCCCACGAGGTAATTGCGCAGCGCCATCTCATCCTCCTTGTGCCAGAACCGATTGCCTGTTGCTGAACGCCTACTGCTAAATCACGGCTGTGACGCGACGAACGTTCACACGGCCCTTCTAGTGAGACCAGATTGGGACGAAAGCCCTCAAACTGACGCCAGTTTCCGCGCGCAGCCGATCTGAGCGGCGTGTCGCAGAAACCGGCGTCAGATTCTGAGGGAATCTCCCGGCAGCCGAGCGCGACCCGTCAAGGCATCGCGAGGGGACGCGCGCCGGTGGGTAAACGAATAGGGGCCCCACAGCGGGCTTCGACAGGCTCAGCCCGCATGAAGGTGAAGGCCGGCCGGGTGGGCCCGTGCCAAAAATTAAGAAGCTTGAAACCGACCGCTGCAAAACCGCACATCAAAGGCGAACTCCACCACACTCTGTGGCGCGGGCCCACCCGGTCGGCATTCGCCGGGAATCGCCGGCACATCCGGTCGATCTTCGCCGGGTTGCGAAAATGTGTCGGCGGCCGATAAGGGAACGGGAGTTATGCGTTCAGAGACGTCCCAGCCGAACGAAGGTCTTCGCAGGCCTCGACTACGCGCTTGGCCATGCCTCCCTCTGCTGCCTTCCCCCACGCCCGCGGGTCATACGCCTTTTTGTTGCCGACCTCACCATCGACCTTCAGCACACCGTCGTAGTTGGTGAACATGTGCCCGGCCACCGGACGAGTAAAGGCGTACTGGGTGTCGGTGTCGATGTTCATCTTCACAACGCCGTAATCGAGCGCTGCCCGGATCTCCTCCAGGGTTGAGCCCGATCCGCCATGGAATACCAAGTCGAACGGCCGCTCCTTGCCGATCTTGCCGCCGACTTCCTCCTGGATGTCCTTGAGCACCTCGGGACGCAGCTTGACCGCACCCGGCTTGTAGACACCGTGCACGTTGCCGAAGGTGAGTGCGGTGATATACCGGCCCTTTTCGCCGGTACCGAGCACTTCGACGGTCCGCAGCCCATCCTCGACGGTGGTGTAGAGCTTCTCGTTGATCTCTGCGCTCACACCGTCCTCCTCGCCACCGACGACGCCAACCTCGATCTCCAAGATCACGTTCGCGGCTGAGGTCTGCTCTAGCAATTCCCCGGCGATCGACAGGTTCTCCTCAAGCGGCACCGCAGAGCCATCCCACATGTGCGACTGGAAGATCGGCAGGCCGCCTGCTTTGACCCGCTCTACAGACAGAGCGAGCAGCGGCCGCACGAAACCGTCCAGCTTCTCCTTTGGACAGTGGTCGGTGTGCAGCGCGACGTTGATCGGATAGTTCTTCGCAACCTCGTTCGCGTACGCCGCCAGCGCCACTGCGCCGGCGACCTGATTCTTGATCGTTGGGCCCGACAGGTACTCTGCGCCGCCGGTGGAGACCTGGATGATGCCGTCCGATCCGGCTTCGGTGAAGCCCTGGAGGGCGGCGTTCAATGTCTGCGAGGAGCTGATGTTGATGGCTGGGTAGGCAAAAGATCGCTCTTTGGCCGCGTCCAGCATCGCGGCGTAAACCTCAGGGGTGGCGATGGGCATGCTCGACGAGTTCCTTTCCTACCTGCTGAATTGTCCTGGCGTTCGCGGTCGTGCGTACGTGACTGCACAGTCTGTCAAAGAACGCGCAGCCGTGGTAACTCCAGCGCTCTATCTCAGCTTTCCAGCGCCGACAAGTCGACCCCATGGCGGCCGGCAGAAAAGGCGCGAACGGTGCTGTCGAGCGTGGCTGGAAACACGGTGACCTGATCCAACGGCACATCAGCGCGCCGACCGTCAACGGTGGTGAGCCGAAGCCGTGGCTTGCGGCCCAAACCTCTCTTGATCGTGTCGATGACGGCCACCTCTGGCCATGAGGCGCCCAGCCCGGCGACCTGGATTCCCGGTGGACCGATGCGGATGGCTGTGCCCCGTCCGACGCTGCGGATTTCTCGTTTCGCCATCAGATACAGAGCAACGCTCACGCCGAGCAACGTTACGGACACGCCTAGCACCAGGGCGAACAGCCCGACAAAGACCACATCTTGCATGTCGTCCCGGCGCCACAAGTAGATCAACAACAGCACTGCTGCGGTGATGACAAGACTCACCAGGCGGGTACGCACCAATCGGCGTCGCCGCGCCACCTTTTCGGTGAGCAAACCTGGATCGTAGGGAACGATCAGCTCCGAAATCGGCCCCGTGCTCATCGCGTCATCGGCTAATTCTCTCGCGCACCCCGGGGCGTAATCGCCATATGGATCCGATAGCGGTCCGCGCGATACCAGGAGGTCGACATCTCGATTGCTCGCTCGCCCGCGTACGTAACGCGCTCCTGCACCAGAAGTGGTGCACGTTTCGCGATTTCCAGGATCCGTGCCTGATGGGCATCGGCTGACTCGGCCCGCACTGTTTGTTCACCACTGCTCACCACCACGCCATATTCGCTCGCAAACACGTCATACAGTGACCCGAGTTCCCGTTGCAGTAATCCCGGAAACAGCATCGACGGGTAGTGACCAACCTCGTACGCCATGGGAGTACCGTCCGCTGTCCGAAGCCTCTCCACTCGTACCACCGATTGGCCGGGACGGATCCGCAGCGCGTAGCACACGTCATCATCGGCCGGCTGCTCGGTCGCGGACAGAACGACGGTTGCCGGAACAAGTCCGCGATCGCGCATCTCACGCGAGAACGATGTCAGATGCAGCCGCGAATCCACTTGCGGACCGGTGAGGTAAGTCCCCTTGCCGTGCACGCGTTCCAGAACACCGGCCGCAACCAGATCGGCGATCGCCTGACGTACTGTGACCCGACTGACGCCCAGGCGTACCACCAACGCCCGCTCAGACGGAATAGCGGCGCCCGGGTTCAGCTCAGTCTCGATCAGGTGCTCGAGGATGCCGCGGACCTGCGCGCGTTTGGTGATTGCTGAGGCTGGTTGACGAGCGAGTTGCAGGGTCCCCAGATCGCCTCGAACATGTTTGTGCCGCACTGCGTCCCTCACCCCCGGATTTGATACCAGTTCCATCATCGACTCTTCGTGCTGCGTGAGCCAGCCCAACGGAGCGCCCAGTGGTACATCGCGATGGCCGCCGCAGCACCGGCATTGATGGACCGGGTGGAGCCGTACTGCGTAATGGCCACCAACTGCTTGCAGACAGCTACCAGCTCCTCAGTCAACCCAGGACCTTCCGAGCCGAACACCAGGCAGGTCCGTTGCGGCAGCTCGTAGGATTCCAGCGGTACGGCGCCTTCGAGATTGTCCACGCCGATGATGACGTAGCGATCGGCCGCGAGTTGATCGGCGAAGTCGGCGACCGACGAATGGTGCTCGACGGGCAGGTACCGGTCGGTGACCATCGCTCCCCGCCGATTCCAGCGCCGACGACCGATGATGTGTACGCCGGCGACGTTGAAGGCGTTGGCGGTCCGCACGATGGAGCCAATGTTGAAGTCGTGTTCCCAGTTCTGGATCGCGATGTGCAGCGGATGCCGCCTCGTCTCAAGATCAGCAACGATGGCCGACAGCTTCCAGTAGCGATACCGATCGATGACATTGCGATGATCGCCGTGTTCGAGTAGCTCCGGGTCGAGCCTGGGGTCGTCGGGCCAGGGACGCGGATGCGGTCCTACGCCGGGTGTTCCAGATGCTTCGGTCATCTGCTCGTCGCTTAGGGCGCGTCGACGATCGCTCATCGGAAAAGTGCCGCCCTACGGGGGTTCAAGGGGGTCGCCCCCCTTGCTCTGTTCAATGGCTCGCTCCGCTCGCTGCGGATCGCGCTCGGTGTCCGCCTACTTCGTCGTCACTCGCAGACGAAAAGCGTGTCTGCTCGCTCCTCCTCAGCACGGCGGCGCGCGATCCGGGATTTAGGAAACTCACAGTCTGCGACGGTACCGTTTCCCGACGTGACCCCTCTCGAGGCCGCAATGCTGGTGCCGATGCTGCTCCCGTCCTGGATGGACCCGGAGTATCTGATCAACCTGTTCGGCCCGTACGCGCTCTGGGGTGTGGCATTCATCATCTTTGCCGAGTGCGGTCTGTTCGCGCTGCTGCCTGGTGACTCACTGCTGTTCACCGTGGGGCTGCTCACGGCGACCGGGGTGATCCCGCACAACCTGGTGTTCGTCTGCGTGGTGCTGACCATTGCCGCCGTACTGGGCAACATGAGCGGCTATGCGATCGGTCGCAAGATCGGGCCGCCACTGTTTAGACCGCGTCCTGGGCTGGCGGGCAGGATCTTCAAGGAGTCCTACGTCGTCAGAACGCACCTCTTTTTCGAGCGTTATGGCAACCGGGCGCTGATCCTGGCGCGCTTCGTGCCGATCGTACGCACCTTCGTTACCTTGGTCGCCGGCGTCGGCAAGATGGACTTCCGGCACTTCATCACCTACACCGCCATTGGTGGTGTGCTCTGGGCATGCGGAGTGACCATCGCCGGCTACTTCCTCGGCAACATCCCCTTCATCAAGAACAACATCGAGGTTGTGCTGATCTTGATCGTGATCGCATCACTGGTTCCGATGGGGGTCGAGTATCTCCTGCACCGCCGGCGCCGCAAGCACGAGTCCGCGACTGTCTGATCTTGAAAGCGTTACGGCGACGTTAGAACAGCTGGCTCAGTGATCTCCAGTAGTGCTTCAAGATCGTCTCCGGTCGGCATCCAGAGTCCGGCGTCGACGTTCTGCTTCACTTGCTCTGCCGAGGTGGCGCCGGCAATCACCGAGCCAACGGTCGGCATCGCCGCCAGGCCCCCAATCGCGACCTGAAGCATGGAGAGGCTCCGCTCGGCCGCGTACGCCTCGACAGCTTCGATGAGATCGAAGTTTGCCTTGTCGAGCCGTGCGCTGTTCCGCGCCAGCCGGCTGCCTGCGGGAGCGGACTGATCACGCCGATATTTGCCTGTCAGCAATCCGGAGGCAAGCGGAAAGTACGGCAGCAAGCTTTGGCCGGTGTGCTCCAGGGCGGGCACCAGTTCGGTCTCCACCGACCGGTTCAGCCACGAGTACTCGTTCTGGGCAGAGATGAATGCCTCGAAGCCGCTGGTCCGGGCAGTCCAGTCGGCGTCGATCACCTGCCAGCCCGCAAGGTTGGAGGAGCCGATGTAGCGCACCTTGCCCTCAGCCACAATCTCGGTGAGCGCCGCCAACGTCTCCTCGATCGGTGTGTTGGGATCGGGCTCATGCAACTGATAGAGGTCGATCCAGTCGGTTCCGAGGCGACGCAGACTGTTCTCGACGGCAATCCTGATGTAGCGGCGTGAGCCGCGGGCTCCCCAGTCCGGGCCGTTGGCACCTCGCATGTCCGAGCCGAACTTGGTTGCGATGATCACCTCACCGCGTCGCGAACCGAGCGCATCACCCAACAAGACCTCTGAGCCGCCCGCGTTGCCGTAGACATCAGCAGTGTCGAACAGCGTGATCCCGGCTTCGATTGCCGCGTTGACCACCGCCGGCACGTCCTCGTCGGCCATGCGTGCACCGAAGTTGTTGCAGCCCAATCCGACAGTGGAGACGGTGAGGCCGGAAAGTCCAAGTTGCTGGTAGGTCATCTCCGCGGGCATCTCCCCCGACCTCCGCATCGCTACCGCTGGTTAGGGTTTGGTTGCCCGGTTTCCGGCGGTAGGTAGCCACCCGGCTGTGGTGCCTGAGAGCCGCCCTGTTGCGGTGGCTGATGACTCTGAGGCGGCTGCTGGTACTCCTGGGGATTGGGTAGCAGGTCGCCTTGCCGGTCATCGAACTGCACTGGTGGCGCCGCCTGTTGTGGGGGGAGCTGCCGCTGATCCTGATCACCTCGGTAGGCGATCTCGCCGAAGTTCACGTCGGGTGCCTGCCGTACGGCTGGTTCGTCAACCTGGAAGTACGTTGCCTTCTCGAACTTGAACATGTTGGCGATGATGTTGGACGGCAACGACTCGATCTTGGTGTTGTAAACCCGGACATTGGCGTTGTAGAACCGGCGGCCAGCGGCGATCCGGTCCTCTGTCTCGGCTAACTGCCGCTGCAGCTCCAGAAAGTTCTGGTTGCTCTTCAGATCGGGGTAGGCCTCGACGCTGACGATCAGGTTCCGCACCGCGCCAGACAACGCAGCCTCAACGTCGGCGCGCTCCTGGCTCGGCAGCGCGCCTTCGGATTGCGATAGCTGCTGAGCCTGGCTGCGGAGTCTGGTGACGTCTTCCAAGGTGTTGCGCTCGTGGGCGGCAAACGCCCGCACTGTCTCGACCAGGTTGGGGATCAGCTCATAGCGGCGGTTGAGCTCAACATCGATTTGTCGCCAGGACTCCTGAATCATGTTTCGCGACTTGACGAAGCCGTTGTACGAGCTCATTCCGATCAGCGCGAGAATGACGACGATCACCAAGATGATGATGATCACGGTGATGGCGGTACCCATCAGATCTCCTTAACTTGCACGCATGCGCCCTGAGCTTTGCCGAAGGGCAGCACTGAGATTTCGACGAAGTCAGCCCTTTCACCCTAGCTGGTGATCGCAGCCAGGCGCCGCCAGGACCCTTACTCCAAACCGAGGTCGTGTGCCGCAATCGCGTAGCGGTACTCGAGTCCGGCCGCCTCGACGGCCTGCTTGGCGCCGGTGTTGCGGTCGACGATGACGGCAACTCCGATGACCTGAGCGCCGGCCTCGCGAAGCGCCTCGACGGCAGTCAAAACCGAACCACCGGTAGTACTGGTGTCCTCCACGGCAAGCACGCGGCGACCCGCCACAGGTGACCCTTCGATGCGTTGCTGCAGACCGTGGGCCTTGCCTTGCTTACGGACCACGAACGCGTCGAGCCGATCGCCGACAGCGGCTGCGGCGTGCATCATGGCCGTGGCAACCGGGTCGGCCCCAAGGGTGAGGCCGCCGACTGCCTCGAAGTCCCAATCGGCAACCAGGGCCCGCATCACCCGGCCGACTACAGGCGCTGCCGCCCCGTCCAGGGTGACGCGTCGCATGTCGACGTAGTAGTCGGCCGTACGCCCAGAAGCCAAAGTGACCCTGCCGCGGACGATCGCCAGTTCCTTGATCTGCGCGATCAGCTCGGCCGTATCCTCAGCGACCGTCACCCTGCTCACGACCCGCACTGTATCCAGGCGCGCACCTCTTCCCGAAACCGGTCACCTACAACAAGGAACTCTGATCAATTCCTGTGGCAGCTGACCACTTTCCGGGTGTTGATGAGGAGATCAGCCAGCGAATGGGTTGGGGGTCAGGGTGTACTTGGTGGACAGGTACTCCTGAATCCCCTCGAAGCCGCCCTCGCGCCCAATCCCGGACTGTTTGACGCCACCGAAGGGGGCTGCGGCGTTGGACACCACGCCGACATTGAGGCCCAGCATCCCTGTTTGCAGCGAGTCGATCAGGCGCTGACCGCGCGCCAGGTCCTTGGTGTACGCGTAGCCGACAAGCCCATATTCGGTGTCATTGGCAATCCGCACCGCTTCGTCCTCGTCGCCGAAGGTCACGATGCTGAGCACCGGTCCAAAGATCTCCTCCTGGAGGATGTCGCTGCCGGGGCGTACGCCGGTGACGACGGTGGGTTGGTAGAACGTGCCCGGCCCGTCGATCGGATGACCGCCAACCAGCACCTTGGCGCCGCGGTAGGTGGCGTCTCGCACCAGCGCGTCTGCCTTCTGCACGGCGTCGGCGTTGATCAGCGGGCCGATCTGGACATCCTCCTCAGTGCCGCGACCGACTTTGAACGCCTGCACCCGCTCGGTAACCCGAGCGGCGAACTCGTCGGCGACGGCCTCGTGCACAATGAACCGGTTCGCAGCTGTGCACGCTTGGCCGATATTGCGGAACTTGGCGATCATCGCCCCGTCAACGGCCGCACCAAGATCGGCATCGTCGAAGATCAGGAAAGGTGCATTGCCGCCAAGCTCCATGGAGGTCCGCAGAATGTTGGCGGCGGCCTGTTCAAGCAGTCTGCGACCTACCTCGGTCGATCCGGTGAAGCTGAGCTTGCGTAGCCGGGGATCGGCGATGATCGGTCCCGAAACCTTCCCCGAGGTGGAGGTGGTGATGACGTTGACCACACCGGGCGGTAGGCCGGCCTCGGCAAGCAGCTTGACGAAGTACAGGGTGGTCAAAGGAGTCAGCTCCGGCGGCTTGATCACCACGGTGCAGCCAGCGGCAAGAGCCGGAGCGATCTTGCGAGTCGCCATGGCCAGCGGGAAGTTCCAGGGAGTGATCAAGAAGGACGGCCCGACAGGATGTTGCGAGACGATCATCCGCCCGGTGCCCTCCGGGTTGGTTCCATAACGACCGAAGATCCGCACAGCTTCCTCAGAGAACCAGCGCAGAAACTCACTGCCGTAACTGACCTCAGCCTTGGACTCGGCCAGCGGTTTGCCCATTTCGAGGGTCATCAGCAGGCCGACGTCGTCCTTGTGCTCCTGAACCAGGTCGAAGGCCCGCCGCAAGATCTCGGCCCGTTCCCGAGGTGGTGTCCTAGCCCAGGCCGGCGCGGCGTTAACAGCTGCGTCCAGGGCAGCGACGCCGTCTTCGACGGCCGCGTCGGCGATGGTCTTGATCACTTCTCCGGTCGCAGGATCATGCACAACCAACGTGCTACCGGAGATGGCCGGGCTCCAGTCCCCCCCGATGAACAGCCCATCCGGTACCGACTCCAGCAACGCTTTTTCCGACGCTTCTGACATCGATGACCTCCCTGGCTCAACAAAACCCACGTCCACTCGAGCCTAACTCTGCGGTCTTGGCGGTCACGCCGGGCTTGCCCCAGCGACGCACGCCCGCACCCAGTGCGGTGCGGGAGAACTAGGGTCTCCATATGCCCTCCGCCTGGAAAGCCGACCGGATCCGATCGGCTACGACCACCATCTTCGCTGAGATGTCCGCCCTGGCCCTCGCAACGCAGTCGGTCAACCTCGGGCAGGGCTTCCCGGACACCGACGGCCCTGCCTTCATGCTCGAGGAGGCGCGGGCTGCGATCGCCGGCGGCATGAACCAGTACCCGCCCGGGCGTGGGATTTTGCCGCTGCGGCAAGCCATCGCCGCGCACAGCAGCCGAACCTACGGTCTGAGCTACGATCCAGAGTCAGAGGTCCTGGTCACCACCGGTGCCACCGAGGCACTTGCGGCGTCGATCCTTGCCTTTGTTGATCCAGGCGATGAAGTGATCGCCCTGGAGCCCTTCTACGACTCCTACGCCGCCTCCATCGAACTGGCCGGCGGGCAACGCGTCGGTGTGGGACTGTTCGGGCCCGACTTCCGGCTGGATCACGCGGAGCTGGCGGCGGCGTTCACGCCCAAGACCAAGGCTCTGTTGATCAACTCACCCCACAATCCCACTGGCGTGGTGCTGGATCGCACCGATCTCGCCGCGATCGCGGAACTTGCAGTGCAGCACGATGTGTTGGTCATCTGCGACGAGGTCTACGAGCATCTGACCTTCGACGACGCCGAACACATCCCGTTAGCCACCTTTCCAGGGATGCGAGATCGGACCGTCCGGATCTCCTCCGCAGGCAAGACGTTCTCCGCCACTGGCTGGAAGATCGGCTGGGCGCTCGCCACAGCTGAGTTGATCAACGAGATCACCGCAGTGAAACAGTTCCTTAGCTATGTCTCCGGCGCCCCGTTCCAACCAGCCGTCGCGCGCGCTCTCAACGAGGGCGACGAGTGGGTCGAGAAAGCTCGGTTGGACCTTCAGGACAGGCGGGACCAGCTAGCGG
>DATEWO010000124.1:0-16520 GCA_035257925.1 Propionibacteriaceae bacterium
GCTCGCCGCGGTGGGCGAGCTCTTCATCGCTGTATGCCCGGGCGCCGCTTATGGCGTGCCAGACCACCGAGGCGAAGAACAGGATGAAGAACAAGCCCGAAAGCGAGTGCTCATATGCGGTGAGTATCCAGCCCCCTCGGCGTACCGGCCACGGGACACCTGGACGGTCGGCAGCCTCTCGTGGGTCTTCGTCCTGCGGCGCGGGTTGGTCAATGGGCTTTGACTCCGAGGACCCACGTTGGAAGAGGAATGTGGTCAGCACGACGTACATCGCCATCTGGAGGAATTCACTCTCCCAGTTCTCGAACGTCGCCTCATAGAAGTCGCCGCTGAGCAGATAGCGGCCGAGGGACACCGCTTCTTCACCATGCTCCGACTGCTCGGCGTTGTAAACGCGGACGCCCGACAGCACCATGCCACCAAAGAAGATCACGAAGAGAAGCAGGTTGACGATCAGCAGTCCATGATCACGCAGCCAACCGCGCATCTCGCTCCCATCTCCCCTAGCGTTGATCACTCCTGGACAGGCGTATCCAGCGGTATCCCCAACCGTTCAGCTCCAGGCCCGTCAGCTTCTTGGTGGGTGCAGCGTATGGCCCGTCGACGAACAGGTCATATGGCGCGCCGTCCATGCCTGACAACGGGCCAATGTCGATCGTGACTGCGGTGTCGGCCAGGTTGTGCAGCAACAAGATCGACCCAGCGGGTGCGTCGAACCGATGGGCCAGCACGGAACGCGGCAGCGGGGCATCCACAACCGAGCAGGTGCCGGTCCCGATCTCCGGCGCGCTGCGCAAGGAATGAATCAGGTTCTCGAACCAACGCAGCAAAGAATTCGGCTCCCGCTGCTGCGCGCGTACGTTGACCTTCTTTGCGCCGAACCGGCCCCTCATCACGACCGGTCGGAACAGCGCATCGGGCTCCGCCGAGCTGAAGCCTGCGTTCGGTGTGTCGTCCCAGTGCATGGGTGTTCGGACCGCCTCGCGGCCGTCCAAGCTGAGGTCATCCCCCATCCCGATCTCCTCGCCGTAACGCAGCGCCGGAGTGCCTGGCAGGGAGAATTGCAGGGCGTACGCGAGCTCGATCCGGCGCTGATCACCCTGCAGCATCGGTGCCAACCGGCGGCGGATGCCGCGGCCGTAGAGCCGCATGTCAGGCCGGGGTGCAAAAGCCCGAAAGACATCACCACGCTGTTCGTCGGTAAGCCGGCTCAGATCGAGTTCGTCATGGTTGCGCAGGAAGCTGACCCATTGCCCACCTTCTGGCAGCGGCACCGCCGTGGTGAGGGCTTCGATGAGCGGCTCCGCATCGCAACGAGCCAGCGCCAGCCAGGCACGCGGGTTGAGCAGGAAGTCGAACATCATCTGTGCTCGGTCGCTCGGGCCGTCGGGCCGGCTGCCGACGAATGTTCCAACCTCGCTCGGCGGCACATTCGCCTCGCACAGCAGCACTGAGTCGCCGCGCAGCCACTGCGTCTCCTGACGCCAGGAGTCCATGATCGAAAAGTCCTTCGGGCCGGGATCGACGCCCGGCGACACGAGCTCGATGATGAAGGGTGCGGCATCGATCCGGAAGCCGGCGGCGCCCAGCTGCAGCCAGAAACTCATCACCTTGGTCATCTCGGTACGTACCGCGGGATTGGCCCAGTTGAGGTCCGGCTGGAAGTCATAGAAGCGATGGAAGTACCACGCTTGCGCCAGCTCGTCGAAGGTCCACGTCTCGGTCTGCTCTCCCGGGAAGACCGTGCCTTGGTGCCGGTTCGGCGGCTCCTCAGCACTCCAGACGTACCAGTCGCGGTACGGCGAATCCGGGCTGCTCCGGGCCGAGACGAACCAAGGATGCTCGTCGGAGGTGTGGTTGACAACCAGATCGAGGATGATCCGGATACCACGCTCCCGCGCCGCTCTGGCCAGATCGGCGAAGTCGCCGAGGCTGCCTAATGCCGGATCGATGCCGTAGTAGTCGCTGATGTCATAGCCGCCGTCGCGCCCCGGACTGGGCTGGATGGGATTCAGCCACAGGCACGCGATTCCCAATCTGGAAAGGTAATCAAGCCGACTGATCAGGCCCCGCAGGTCGCCGCGACCGTCACCATCCGAGTCTTGGAACGACGACACGTCGAGGCTGTAGATGACGGCCTCCTGGTACCACCGGCTGGTCATCAGAACCCCACCTTCCCCATGCGTTACGACGTACCCGATGGCAGTCAGTCGACACTATGTCCGAGTTCGCCCAGCGGCGCAGGAAACCAGGTACTAAATTGGTCGGCGCGGCCGGAGCGATCTGGCGTCAAGTCCTCGTACCACAAGCAGATCCAACAGTGTGTCTCGCCTGCTCCCCCGCAACGCGACAGATGGGAGGACTCTTTGACCGAGTCCCTTGAGGTTGAGCGAGATTCCTCCATCGATTTACCGGGCGATAGCTCAGCAACGGCCTTCTCCATGCGATTGGTGTACGAACGGCTGGACTGGTCAGCCACACCTCTAGGTCCGCGAGACTCGTGGCCAGGGCTGCTCCGGCTCGTGGTGGATCTCTGTCTGGACTCGGAATTCCCGGTCCAGATCAGCTGGGGACCTGATCTGCTCGTGCTCTATAACGACGCCTACATTCCGTTGCTGGGTGCTGAAAAACATCCCTGGGCACTCGGTCGGCCCGCAAGGGAGGTGGGATGGCATCTGTGGCCCGCGAGCGAGCAACAGCTACGCGAGGTCATGGAGACCGGGCGGCCTTACCACAGCGGGGATCAACGGCTCATCATCAACCGGCACGGCTATCCGGAAGAGGCGTACTTCACGTTCTCCCTGAGCGCGATCAGGGACACCGACGGCACGATCGTCGGGCTCTTCAATGCGATCACCGAGACGACGCAGCACCTCCTGTACGAGCGACGCCTCCAGGTGTTGCGCCGGCTCGGCGCCATCTCGATCACTGCCGACGACTCGCTCGCCTCGACTTGCCGAGCCGCCGTTGAGGTGATCGGCAAGACTCGGGAGAGCGTCCCATTCCTTGCGGTATTCCTGCACGATCACCCCGCGGAAGGTCCAAAACGGATTGCCGGCTACGGCTTCGACGAGACCGCCGCAGTCTCCTGCGAACTCGTCGAGCCGGCTCCAACGAGCGGACCGGTGATCGAGGTCATGGAGCACGGGGGCACGGCGCTTGTGTCCGGGCTCCGCGAGCGGCACCCCGGCGTCTTCGCACCCGGACCACTGGGACCATTGGCGCCCGACCAGGCTTTCGTCCTGCCAATAGTTCTGCTGGGCACCCGGAAGCCGATGGGTGTGCTGGTCATTGGCGTCAATCCCTACTGGAGACCAGACGAGGCCTATACCGCTTTCGCAGCGATGGCCGCGCGGCAGCTCGGCGTCATGATCACCGACGCGGTCTCCTACCAGAACGAGCGCAAGCGTCAGCAGGCTCTCGCGGAGCTCGATCGAGCCAGGACTGAGTTCTTCCAGAACGTCAGTCACGAGCTACGGGCGCCGCTGACCATGCTGCTCACCCCGTTACAGGACATCCTTGACGAGCCTGGCGTGGTGCTGCCCGCTGCGGCGCGAAACACGGTCGAGACCTCGATACGAGCGGCTGACCGGCTGCAGCGAGTCGTCGACGCGCTGTTGGACACGTCCCGGGCTGAATCTGGTGCGCTCATTGCAGATCGGGAGGACATCGATCTCACTTCGGTGACTGCGGAATTGGTCGAAAGTCACCGACCAGCAACCGAGGGACAACTCACCCTGCGCATCGATATGCCGACCGAACCGTTCAGGGCGTACGTGGACCGCACGATGTGGACCACGATCGTGAACAACCTGGTGACCAACGCGCTGAAGTTCACCTCCAAAGGGGAGGTTGAGGTGAGCCTGGGCGGCGACGACAGCCAAGTGGTCCTCACCGTCACCGATACCGGCGTCGGTATTGCCCGCGACGAGCAAGATCAGATCTTCGAGAGGTTCCACCGGGCAAGTAATGGTGGTCAACACCCAGGCTCGGGGATCGGCCTGTCCCTCGTCGCTGAGATGACGGCTGCGCATGGTGGATCCGTCGACGTGGATAGTGAGCCGGGCGCAGGCAGCCAGTTCGTGGTACGGCTGCCCCGTTACGACGAATCTTCGGCAGCGGCCGAGTTGGCCGAAAGCGCTGACGAACCACAACCCGAGGCAGAGCCAGTCGCAGCTCGGCCGAGACTGTTGATCATCGAGGATGAGCCTGATCTTCGCGGCTACCTGACCAAGCTCTTCACCAAGGACGGGTACGCCGTCGAAGCTGCGGCCGATGCAGCGACCGCATTGACATTGCTGGAAAGCACCACACCGGACCTGGTGATCACCGACGTCATGCTGCCAGGGCAGAGCGGACTCGACCTGCTCAGTGCGCTCCGCCAAGACGAGCGGATGGCTCGACTGCCGGTGGTGGTGCTGACCGCGCGCGCCGACGCCGAGACGGCGATAGGGGCCTTCGCAGCTGGTGCTGACGACTTCGTCGTCAAACCGTTCAACTCTGCCGAGCTACTAGCGCGGGTACGAGCTCATCATCAGATGAGCCAGCTCCGCGACGTCGCAGCACAAACCACCGTTGGGCAGCTGCGCCAAGCACTGCAGACCAACCGAACGACCGGCACAGCCGTGGGGATTGTCATGAGCCGTTACGACCTGGATGCAGAACGGGCGTTCAAGGTGCTGGTTCGTACCAGTCAGCAAAGCAACCGGAAGCTGCACGACATTGCCGCCGAAGTCGTGCGGACGGGCGCACTGCCGGAAATGTCGAGTTGACTCCGTCACTTGACCCGTTTCTCGCGGGGATCTGGTCCATTTTCGACCATCCCCCGACTTCGCGGTAGCTACCCGCGTTTGCCTGCATCCTCTCCAAGGGCGGCAGCCGTACGTGTTCCATCACAACCGTCAAAACGGACGGTTTCAAGAACGAAAACCGTCCGTCTTTCATCACAACCGTCAAAACGGACCGATCGAGGGTGAGAGAGCCAGACGGAATGGGTGAGGAAACGCGATTTGTCTCAGGACCTGCGGCGGCGCCAATCGGCCACCGCTCGCTCCACGTTGACGAGTCCGATCACGATTGGCGGACCGTCAACCCGGATCCGATGTGATCCGGCGATCCGATGATTCAGATCTTTGACGATCTCGCGTACGGATTCCTCGTCAGGCACATCGGCCAGCGTCTCGGGCAGCGCCATGACCTCCTTGCGGAGTGCCAGTGATGTCGGCAACGGAAGGGGCAACTGCTCCCGCTCCAGGTAGGACTTGACCCACCAGTTCTCATCGTCGCGACCGTTGAGTCCCTTGATCGGCTTGCCTTGCCCGCGCAGGTTGTCGAACTCGCCGCGCTCGATCGCCTCCCGGACCTGACGCTCTACCCAGCTTTCGTATCGCATCCACGATGCCCTAACAGTCTTCGGCTCTTTCCACTCTAAGTGCGGTTCGAGTTCCGGAAATCGACCCGCGGGCTGATCACAAGGTGTCGGCGCGAGGTTGTAGGGCAGCGTCGGTTCTTAATGACAGACTTTCTGTGATGACCACAAGCGTGCTCGATCGAGAGATGTTCTCAGAGGCCGAGGCTTCCCGCCTACTGCGGGTGCCACAGTCAACCCTGCACTGGTGGCTCGACGGCGGTACGTACGGAAATCGCATCTACCGTCCCGTGATTCGGACGGAGCCGACAAGCGGACGTTCCGTTACCTGGGCTGAATTTGTCGAAGCTGGACTTTTACGGGAGTACCGACGGACGCACAGAGTTGCGCTGTCGGAGCTACGCATCGTTATTGATCGCCTGCGTGATGAGTACGGGACTCCCTATCCCTTGGCGCACCACCGCCCATTCGTGGGTCCCGGCCGAGAGCTCTTGCTCGAGGTGCAACAAGAGACAGGGCTGGACGCTGATCTTTGTCTCGTAGCTGTGGCAAATGACCAGCTGCTACTCACACCCGCGGCCGAAGCGTTCGTCCTGCGAGTGGAATGGGCTGACGACATCGCGGTGAGCTGGCGGCCGCACGACGACCCGCAGTCTCCGGTGCGCATGGCGCCCGATGTCCGCTTCGGCAAGCCGGCGATCAAAGGAATTAGCACCGAGGCACTCTGGGAGCACGTCGAGTCCGGTGAGGACTTGGCCGAGGTGGCCGAGGCCTTCGATCTTGACATCGTCAACCTGCGCTGGGCCCTGGCGTACGAGAATTCGGCACGAGCGGCGTGATGCGGTCGGGGAAGCCGGCTCTCGTCCGCTTCTACTTCGACGCCGACGTCCTCGGATTGGCAAAGGTCCTCGTTCAGGTTCGAGCCGACGTGACTTATCCGGGAGACCCCGGCGGGACACTGCACCGCAGGACTCGTCCCGCGTGCCCGATAACGACGACTGCCGTCAAAGATGACGTGTGGATTCCTCAGGTTGCGTCGTTGGGCTGGTTGATCATCACTCGCGACTCAAGGATCACCAGAAACCGCGGGAGATATCAGCTGTACGCGACAGTGGAGCCCGGATGGTGGCGCTGGCTGGCCCGGAAGCCGTCGGAACCTGGGCCCAGTTGGAAGCGCTCTGCTGTCAGTGGCGAGCCCTAGAGCGTCGATTGGACGAGCCCGGCCCTTTCATCTACAGCGCCACCCGAACGGCCCTTCGGCCGGTTTCGCTCAATTAATCCCGTCAACGTCCGAGCTGATCATGATGCGAAGCCAGCCGGGTATGGCCGCCACAGCCAGCCCTCGGGCCGGCGCAGACTCGTATGGCAGTCTGAACAGGTGGATGCGTGGAGCATCGGCCTGATCGTGCTGATCATTGCGGGCCTCGGGGCGATCATCTTCGGTGCTCTGTGGGACCGCAGACGAAACCAGCGGCGAGCCGCCGAGATGCTCGCGCCGCCGGCCCGGACCATCCCACAATTCCACCCGGACTCTCCCGCGCCGCACTACCTGTCCGATCTCCAGGCTCGGCGCCGACCCGAAGACGCAGCGCGAACTGATCTCAGCACCACCGAACGGCAGACCATCACCCAACAACTGGCCGATCCCCACACGGTCACCGTCAAAGCCGGTTACGCCTCACGCGATTTCGTCACTGATTCCAGCTCAGGGTGGGCCGTACTGGACCAGCCCGCAGTACTCGTGTGCGGCGACGCCATCGGGAGCTTCCGGGAGATGATCAGCACCCTAGAAAAGCTGATCTTGAGCAGGACACCATTCGTCGTAGTAGCACCGAGCATTGCTCCTGATGTGCTGGCGACGTTGGAGGTGAACGCGATCAGGCAAACCATGCGGCTGCTTGCTGTCATCTGCGATGAGCCCAGCCTCCGTACCGTTGCAACCGCATCTCGGGCGATGATCATGGATCGGTCCGACCGGCAATCTGGATATTTGGGCCAGGATCATCTGGGTCACTGCGACCGCTGGATCAGTACCGCGACGACCAGCCACCTGATCATTGCCGCGGAAACGAGGAAAGAATCCGCGTGACGGCCGAGAGCGGGTCCACGACAGCAGCCATAACAGACCGACACACCGGTGGGTGGGGATACGCGGCCGCGCTGACTCCGATCATCTTCGGCACCACGTACGTGCTGACGACTGAATTCCTGCCACCTGACCGTCCGCTGCTGGCGGCCTTGATGCGCTCACTGCCCACCGGCCTGGTATTGATCATCGGCAGCCCGATCCCACCGCGTCGTTGGATGGCACGCTTCTTCGTGTTGTCGGTGCTCTACGCCTCAGGGCTGTTTCCGCTGCTGTTCATCGCCGCCTACCGGCTGCCAGGTGGCGTCGCGGCTGTGATCAACTCGCTGAGCCCATTGCTGGTCGTGGTGATCTCTGTGCCGTTGCTCGGTAGCCGGATCCGTCCGGTTCAGGTCATCGCCGGGATCGTGGGAACGTTGGGCGTTGCGTTGCTGGTGCTCCGATCAGACGCCCGGCTGGACGTGCTTGGCCTGGTAGCAATGGCCGGCGCCGCGATCATGTTCAGCGTGGCGACCGTGCTGACCAAGCGGTGGGGCCTCCCCGAGGGAATGACCTCCATTGGCGTTACCGGCTGGACCTTCCTGCTCGCAGGACTCACCCTGCTTCCTGCCACGTTGCTCATCGAAGGACTTCCCGATCACCTCACGGCGCGCAACGTCGGCGGATTGATCTACCTCGTTCTGATCAGCGGGATTCTGGCGTACGCCCTGTGGTTTTGGGGGCTGCAGCGGCTGTCTGCGAGTGCGGTAACTTTCCTCACCCTGCTCAACCCGGTGGTCGCCGCTGTGCTGGGCTGGGTCGTGCTCGACCAGCGCTTCAACCTCTGGCAGGCACTCGGGGCAGTTCTTGTTCTGGTTTCGGTCGTGCTGGGCCAACCGGGGGCGCTCAACCGGCGACGACGACGATCGGCACTAGCATCGCCAGTGTGACCGCGCCGCCGCAGCACCGCGACCGTCGCTGGCCGCGCCGTGTCTACGCGGCGGGCTCAGAGCCCGACCCACGATTCACCTTCGCCAACGAACGCACCTTCCTGGCCTGGATCCGAACTGGCTTGGGATTCCTTGCGGCCGGCGTAGCGATCGCCGCCGTCGCACAGCTGGCCGATCGACTCGGGCTGGGCGTACGGCTGGCTGCTGCCGTCCTCGTTCTCTGCGGGCTGGCCTGCGGTATCGGTGCCTTCAGCAGGTGGATGGGTAATGAGCGCGCGATGCGACTCGGTGAGCCGCTACCCTCCTCGCCGCTGCTCCTCGTACTCACCGCCATCGTTGCTGCCGTAGGGATCGTGGCGCTGATCATCGTGAGCTTTGGATGACGCTCGGACCGTGGGACCCCGGATTACAGAACGAGCGGACAGGTTTGGCCTGGCAGCGCACCATGCTGGCCGGTCTGACCTGCGGCCTGTTGGTCGCCCGGCTGCTGACGTCGATCTCGATCTTCTTGTCGGTGATCCTCGGGCTGGTGGCACTGCTGTGTACCGCTGGCCTCGGATGGGTGGCGATCCGGCGCTTTCGCCTGAACACCCTCGCCATTCATCGGGAAGAAGCCCTCGGTGACGGCAGGGCGAATGCGCTGCTCAGCCTGCTGGTCATGGTGACCGCCGTCGGGGCGTTGCTTTACGTCTCCGTCGCCTGACTGCATTACGCCGACTTGTGGAGTGAGGACTTAGTCGTAGCCGAGTTCGTGCAGCCGATCGTCGTCGATTCCGAAGTGATGGGCGATCTCGTGTACGACGGTGATCCTGATCTCCTCAATCACCTGCTCGTGGGTCTCGCAGATCGCCAAGATCGGATATCTGAAGATCAAGATGCGATCCGGCAGGTCCGCGTAGAACTGGCCACGTTCGGTGAGTGGAATTCCCGAGTAGAGCCCGAGCGTGTCCGGGAGGTCCGGCGGCGGATAGTCCTCCACCAAGATCACGCAATTGTCGATCAGAGCAGCCAACTCTTCTGGAATCTCATCCAGGGCCTCCGCCACGTGCATCTCGAACTCGTCGGCGGACATCTCCATCCCGGCGATCATCGGGTGTTCACAGCCGCAGCCTAGACGGCGATCTGCCGGAAGCCTCATTAGGCAGGAACCGAATTACATAGATGAAGTTTTCTTCATTGGTGCTGCGTGTCGCCTTGCGCCATCGACAGCGTGCCCACTCGGGTCTTGCCGTTACTAGTGTGACCAGATTAAAGTTCTGCGCAGTTTGAGTTTTTTGTGACTTATGTGATCCAAGT
This sequence comes from Propionibacteriaceae bacterium, assembly GCA_035257925.1. Classification (GTDB taxonomy): domain Bacteria; phylum Actinomycetota; class Actinomycetes; order Propionibacteriales; family Propionibacteriaceae; genus Microlunatus. Next base: position 9,680 of record DATEWO010000124.1, read on the forward strand.
GATCTAACGCCGCTCAGGTTTGGAGGCGATTCATGCGCAGAACCGTGATCAAGGTGCGAGCCGCCGCTGCTCTCCTCGTTGTCGGTGTGATCTTGAGTCTGATGTGGCCGCAGACAGCCAGCGCGGCGACGGCCCAGATGACAGCGACCGTCGGCGTCAACATTCGGTCCGGCCCCAGCACCGAGGCCGCAATCCTCGGCGGCCTCTATCGCGGACAGACGGTCACCGCGATCAGCAGCTCCCGAGGCTGGACCAAGATCAAGTTCGGTGGCTCGACTGCCTACGTGGCAAGCAGATACCTCACCAAAGGAAAAGACCTGCCGACACCCAGCAGAATCGGAGCTGGAGCGGTCAAGGTCACCACTACCGCGCTCAACCTTCGTAGCGGCCCAGGTCTTTCCTACCGGGTGATCAAGGTCCTCAAAGAGGGCACCAGGGTGACCATGACCGGCAAGACCGCACGGGGTTGGGCACAGCTGGTGAACGGCAAGTCCACCGGGTGGTCGAGCATGCAGTATCTCGCCAGTTCGATGAACGGACGTCCGGCGGTCATCGGCAAGCGAGTGGCAACAGCAGATCTTGACATCCGTACCACCAGCGGCCCCAATGCCCGAACGGTCGCGGAGGTAAAGAAGGGCTCAGCGCTCTCGGTTACCGGTGCCATTCAGAACGGCCGGGCGCAGATCATCTACAAAGGCGCCGTCCGCTGGGTGACAGCGAGGTATCTCAAGAACCTGACCAGCAACCTGCCGTCCCCGCCCAAGCTGCCCAAGATCACCGGGACCCGATACGCCACGGCTGCTTTGGACATCCGCTCGACGTACGCCGACAAGTACCGGTTGATCACCGAGGTGCCGCGGGGCACCAAGCTGAGCATTACAGGCGTTGTCAAGAACGGCCGCATGCAGATCATTTTTGACAAGGCCGTTCGCTGGGTCACTGCCAAGTACCTCGCCAAGTCCGCCGCGGGGTCGGTGCCATCGAGCTGGCGAGCGGTCGAAAGGGGTCTCAAGCCGAACGCGATCAAGGTCCATCGGGCCATGCGGGCAAGCTTCCCGCAGATCACCGGCTATGGCGGCGTGCGTCCGTCTGTGATTCCGGACCATGAGCAAGGCCGCGCCCTGGACTGCATGATCCCCAACTACCGGTCGGCTTCCGGAAAGGCGCTTGGTGACAAGGCTGCGGCCTGGGCCAGGGCCAATGCCAGATCGCTGGGGATCAACTATGTGATCTGGAACCAGCGGATCTGGAACATCCAACGTGACAGCGAGGGATGGCGCTACATGGCCGACCGCGGCAGCGACTCGGCCAACCACAAGAACCACTTGCACATCACCGTCTTCGCAGATGGCTTGGACCCCCGCTAGAGGCTGCACCCCCGGAGTGTCCTAGAAGCTGGCCAGGCCTTTGCCGATCATGGAGACGCCGATAACCAGCAGCAGTACGGCCATGATCACGGCATTGTTGTCGACCAGCCATTCCCGCAACTTGTCGAGCGGACCGGCCAGTCGGGTCGCGGCGATGAGGTAGCCGACTACCGGGACGAGCACCGTGCTAGCGGCTAGCAACACAAAGATGATGATCACTACCGCTATCTGACCGACCGCGAGATCAGCGCCGCCGACGATCACACCTGCAGAAATCGCCATGAGAAGGTTCTTCGGGTTCACCGCCGACAACAGGAATCCGAGCCCCAGAGCCTTGCCGGCAGTCATGGAGTCGATGGTCGACATCCATTTCGGCATGTTGGCATGTTCACCCTCGGCTGGACGTGTCCGCCACTGCTTGATCGCCAAAAACAACAGCAGCGCGCCGAGAATGATCTTGATGACACCGGCAACCGGTGACGGACCCCCGGTGTCCTGCGGAATGACCGACGAGAGCAGGGTGAACAAGACAATAGCAACGACGATGCCCGCCAGCCACCCGATCAAGAACCCCACGCTGGTGCTCCTTGCGCGAGGCGACAGCAGCATCAAGATCGCGGCGATGATCGGTATTGGGCTGATCGCGATGCCGATGGCCAACGGTAGAATCTCGCCAATCACTTCGTTCATGAGATAACCCCATCTTTGAGCTCACGAACCACCGTTTCTCAGACACCGTGCTTCCGCCCCAGGCAGACCCGGGCGTCCTGGCCTATCCTCGCAGCCGCATCTTGCGAAGGCCGTTATTGCCGCGCGACTAAAGCAGTTCGGCAATCAGCGCCGCCGCACGGGCGGCGCCGTCCCGCTCCACCGGCCGATAGTCGACCTGCCGCCCGATCTCGTGCGCGATCATCGTCGCTATCGTGTCCGGCGTCGCCAGGTCGAAGTCCAACCTGCGACCCGCGCCGTATTGCTGGAGTCGGTGGCGCACGTGGAAGTTCTGCTCGAAGTGGTGGCGCAGCGGTACGTACAGGAACGGCCTCCGCGTTGCCGTCAGCTCCATGCATGTCGTCAGCCCGCCCTGCACGACTGCCAGGTCACTGGCGGCAAGGTGTCGGTAGAGCTCAGGTATGAACCCGCGCACTTCGAGGCCCTCGTGCTCACCGAACGTGCCGGGATCGATCCTTGGCCCGGTAACGACAACCATCCGAAGCGCCGGCACTCGACGCTTCGCCTCAGGAAATGCCTCGATCACTCGGCGCAGCAGGTGTCCGCCGACACCGGAGCCGCCGACGGTGACGATGCAGACCTGTTCGTCGTCTCGGTAGCCGAGCTCATGCCGCAGCCGTGCGCGGTCCGCGAAGTCGGACGGATCGAACCCGGTGACGTAGCCGGCGAACGAGTAGTGATCACGTGTCCAATCACGGATGAGGGGGAGCTCTGGCCCGAACGCCTCAGGAACGATGTCGGACTCATTGCCGACGAAGATCGCGTGATCGCGTACCCGTGGAAAGCGCGCAATGTGCTCGATCATCTCTGCGTTGTAGTCCGCGGTAAGGAACGCCTCGTGCTCGCCTCCATCCGGCATCGGCAGCCAGCCGACGAAGTCGGTGAGCCAGACATACGCAGCATGCTTCTGCTCGGGGTTTTCGTGCAGGTAATAGTCGAGCTCCCACGCCTCATCACCAATCCAGATGTCGTACGCCTCATCGCGCACCAGGTCGTGGAACACCATGAAGTTCGAGAGCAGAATCTCATCCATCCGGCGGATCGCCTGGAAACAGTGCAGATCATGCTCGGCCGACTCACTTTCGATGTGGCTCGATTCGTTGGCCAACAGCGCGCTTGCCGGATGGATGCGCTCCCCGGCCGCCTGAAGAACTCTCGTCACCGGATGCTGCGCAAGCCAGTCGATCTCAATCTCGGGACGCATTTTTCGCAACTCATCTGCGATGGCGACGTCGCGCTGCGCGTGGCCGAGCCCGATCGGCGAGGAAATGTAGAGGGCACGTTTGCGACGGGACCTCCCGCGCACCCAGCGACGCGGTGGGGTCGGCGGCTCGACGAGGTCCCGGAGGAGAAGGTTGACCTTGACCGGGTCGCGCATGTGCGGTGCATGACCGGAGCCCTCGAGCACAATCAGCCGACCGCGGGTGTGCTCGGCGAGCGCCACTCCGCGGGACACGTCGGACATCCCATCGCGGTCGCCGTGCACGACCAGGACCGGGCAGCGGACGCGTAGTGCGAGCTCACGCGCCTCGTCGGCTTCCAGGCCAACATGCGTCAGCACGAGCGTCTCACCCGTGGTCTCCAGGCCCCAGCCAACGCCATCCTCGATTGGCTTGGTCGAGTGCGGCTCGGGGAACATTGTCGACAGAAAGAAATCGAGGAAGCCCCGGTAGTCGCTCAGCCAATAGTGCTTGTTGTACCTCGCCCAGCCTTCGTCGGCGTCGAGCTCATCCTCCCAGGTGTACACGGTCCGTTCCGGCCGTGGCTCCCCGCCACCTGGATAGGTCGGGCCGATGAAGACGGCCGCCTGGGCCCGCTGCGGATGGTTTGCGGCGAGCAACAGCGCGCGCTGGGCGCCCATCGAGAAGCTGACGATGATGGCGCGGTCGGTCTGCGTCGCGTCCATCACAGCGATGGCATCGGCCGCGAACTCACTCTCCGCGTACGCCTCGCCTTGCGTCGGGCGATCGGAGCGGCCGTTACCGCGCCCGTCGAAGGTCAGTACGCGGCAATGCCGCGCCAAATACGGGACCTGCATCTTCCAGTGTCGCGAATGCATCAGCGACCAGGTGGGTAGCAGCAGGATCGTGGTCTCGCCAGCGCCAAACACCTCGTAAAAGATCTTGATCCCGTCGCGCTCGACGTAGCCGTCATGAGTCGGCTGGCATGCCCGCATGATCGGTCCTCCCAGGCCCAATCTGATCTTCTTCAAGTTTCCTGATCATGACGCCGAGCCGCCGCAGCGCCGAGCGGACCGGCAGGACGTTGCGGTCAAAGCCGAGGAGCAGCAGCGCCTCCGCACCGATGAACGCCGCGCCGACCAGGGTGCTCACCTCCTCGGCGGTGAACGGAGCAAGCGGGCCGTAGCGATACTCGGCCTCGCGTGCCACCTCGGCGAGCAGCGCAAACCAGCCGCTCACGAGTTCTCGGACCGCGTCACCGAGCTCCTCGTTGGACCAGCCCGCCGCGATCATCTCTTGCAGTACGCGTACGTAGCCGGAGTCCAAGTCATCCTCAAGGAAGTCGCAGGCACGCTCGTACCGCTGCCACAGCGGCGCGTCCTCGGCATACATCTTGCTTTGGCGTGCCAGGCGGCGCTGATTCTCCTCATCCAGCAGCGCGAGGATCAGGCCCTGCTTGGAACCGAAGTGGTAATGGAGCTGGCTCAGCGGAACTCCGGCCTCCTCAGCCACCCTGCGCGTCGACAGGCCCCCATAGCCGTCCGCCAGCAGTCGGCTCCGTGCTGCATCGAGGATGAGTGTGTGCGTGTCCACGGCGCGCAATGCGGTTTCCACCACGCTGAGTCTCCTCTCCAACAGCAATCTCGTTCGGTCGCTCGACCGTATTGACAATGCTAACGATGAGCTGGATATTTGTCTAATTCGGTCGATCGACCGAGAATCCACTAGAGTAAAGGACTTTAGAAATGAGCTGGATCAACCACTACACCGACCAGGCCATGACGGATCAGCAGGAGCGCGACATCGCCCGACTCGCGGAGAGCAACTGGCAGGTCCGGCGGGCACTGAGCGGCCGAGTGAGCTGGTGGCGCAAGCTGTTGGCTCGCCGCGAGCAGCGCATCAGCACTGCGACCCCGCATCCGGCACAGCGTCGAAAGGTCATGCCTGAACATCGGGTCGCGCACTAGGCCATCGCTGCGTGCCTCACCGAATCGCGCGGAGGTACTCACTGGTCAGCCTCGACCCGCGCTGCTGGTAATGCGACGGTCCACCGCCCCGCCACATCTGACCAACGCCCACGGGAGCAGCAAGCCAAAGTCCGGCCAGCGGTTCCACGCTATTGGGACCCGAAGGCGAGGGCCGTCCGGCGTCGGTACGCAGGGCCGTACCGCTTGTCGACCAGCCACTGAAAGACCGGTGACACCTGTTGGTTGAACAGTGCGCGTTGGTTCCCGTTCAAACCGTCGGCCATCCAAACCAACCCGGTGCCGGCGAGCGCGAATGAGTTCCAGTTGCGGAGCTCGCGGTGCGACAACGCGGACCAGTCCCGGTTCGTGAGTGCCCGCATTACACGGGGCATCACTTCGGTCTCTTCGTGCTCCAGGTGGGGCAAGAGTACGCCCCTGAGTTCGGTGAGCGCTTGCTGAAGCGGGCGACCGCCGCCTGACGGATCGGTCGATGTCCCATACTGACGCGCGGACGCTCGGGTCGAAACGATGGCTCCCGCGACGGCGGCATGCTCGGCCTCCATCATGTCCAATTGAGTGCCGAGGTCGGGGGCACGGCGCCGGACGAGGGGCCACAGACCTGCGTCCTCCCCGGTGTGGTGATGGTGGAGCAGGTCGAGGACCAGGTCGACATGCTCGGCGAGAGCCGCCCGCTCTGTCGGCGTGGGATGCCTCGTTGCGGTCAGTGCGTAGATCGCGCGTTCCAGATCCCGACGCAGCCCGGCGTGAAAGATCCGGTTCATGAATTCCATATCAGTACGCACAAGGCCACCTTCGAACCACTCGACACATCACGCTATTGAGCGGGATCGGTGCTCGAACCGGCGAAATCGCCAGGTGTTGCGGAATGCTGATCTGATGCTGTACGGAAGGGACCTCGAACGGTCCGCGATCAACGCACTGCTGGACGGCGCGCGCGCCGCTCGAGGCGGCGTACTGGTTCTGCGCGGCCGGGCTGGTGCCGGCAAGTCGGCGCTCCTCGATGACGCCGTCGCCGCCGCCAGAGGAGTGCGGGCCCTCCGCGCCACGGGTGTCGAGTCGGAATTCGAGCTGCCGTTCGCCGCGATGCACCAGCTACTCCGACCAGTGCTGAGCTACGTCGATCGGCTTCCCGCGCCACAGGCAAGTGCGCTGGGGATGGCCTTCGGTCTGGCGTCAAACGCCCATGACAACCGCTTTCTGGTGTCGGTCGCCGTTCTTGGGGTCCTCGACGAACTGTCGCGAGACTCGCCGGTGCTCTGTGTGATCGACGATGCCCAGTGGCTCGACGACGAGTCGGCATCCGCTTTGGAGTTTGTGGCCCGCCGGATCGATGCGGACCGGATCGCTCTGCTCTTCGCCGCTCGCGACGGTGACGTGCGCCGATTTTCCGCGCCGGGACTGCCGGAGCTGCATGTCGCCGGGCTGGGTGCAGAGGCGGGTGGACAGCTGCTGGCCGAGCGCGTTGGTGTCCCGATTCCGCCCGAGATACTCAACCGTCTGATAGAGGCAACCGGCGGCAACCCGCTCGCGCTGGTCGAGCTGCCCGCCATGATCACTCCGGGCCAGTTCTCAGGTC
>DATEWO010000125.1:0-12953 GCA_035257925.1 Propionibacteriaceae bacterium
AGGTGGAGTGTCGGCGGCCGGTTCGCAGCTACTTGCCGATGTCGGCATCCTGGTAGCCGTGCTCGGTGCGGTCACCACGGCGGCGTTGTGTCTCGCGGTCTTCGCGGGGACACTGCGACTTCTGGCACCTGCGCTGCTCACGCAGCTCTGGGCGTTGCGTCGCCGTACCCCTTCAGCCGAGGTGGGTTCATCATGAAAATCGCGCAGCTGCTGACCGCCAGTACCGGTGGCATTGGGCGTCACGTCGGGAGCATCGCCCCCCGGCTGGAGCAGCGCGGGCACCAAGTGCGGGTGTTCTGCCCCAAGGACACGGCCGAAGCCCAGGGTTTCCATGAGCTGGGTCTTGATGTATGGCCGCTGACTAGCCTGCGCCGGTTCACCGGTGCCGATCTCGTGCACGCGCACGGGCTCAAGGCGGGATGGTTGGGGCTTCCGATCGCTTGGCTGTTCAAGGTGCCCCTTGTTGTGACGTGGCACAACGCTGTGTTGGGCGAGGGACTCGCTCCAGCAGCAGTGCGACAGACGCTTCGGGCCGTGGCGCTGGGGGCGGATATGACGCTTGCCGCAAGCCGCGATCTGGTCGCTCAAGCCGTGCGATTCGGAGCTCGGAACGCGAGACTGTCCCCGATCGCGGCTCCGGTGCTCCCGCCCGCCAGGATCAGCCGGGACGAGCAGCGACGGTCTCTGGGTGCTGCCGCTCAGGACACGGTGGTACTCACCGTCAGCCGGCTGGCCCCTCAGAAGAACCTTGGCATGGTGCTCGACATAGCCGCGGCCGTACACGACAAACCGGATCTTCGGTTCGTCGTCGTCGGCGAAGGGCCGGAGCGAGATGCACTGCAACGTCGCATTACCGACGAGCGCCTGCGGGTGAGCTTGTTGGGCCGAAGCGACGACATAGGTTCGCTGCTTGGGGCCGCTGACCTTGCGCTGCTGACTTCCACCTGGGAAGCCCGCGCGCTGGTGGCCCAGGAGGCTCTGTTGGCTGGCGTGCCGCTGGTCAGTACCCGAGTGGGTGGGATTGAGGAGCTTGTCGGGTCGGCGGCGGTACTGGTCACCCCTGGCGATGTCGAGGAGGCGGCGCAACACATCATCGCACTCGCCGATAACCCCGATAAGCGGCGCCGCCTGCGCGAGGCCGGACTGCGTCAGGCAGCCACCTGGCCCAGCGAAGATGATGTCGTTGCGGATCTTGTCCGGGTGTATATCGACCTCGCTCGAGATCGGCGCTACAAAGGCTTTTGGGACGACTCCGGCGGGTTCACCGTCAGATAGCGCTGTACGACGTAAGCTGGAGGCCCGTGGGATACCGCGGCACACTCACCAAGCATCTCTTCGTGACCGGGGGCGTCGCCTCCTCACTCGGCAAAGGCCTGACGGCTTCCAGCCTCGGCAATCTCCTGGTGGCCCGAAGGCTCAGGGTTTCCATGCAGAAGCTCGACCCCTACCTCAATGTCGATCCCGGCACCATGAACCCCTTCCAGCACGGCGAGGTGTTTGTCACCGAGGACGGTGCGGAGACCGATCTCGACGTCGGTCACTACGAGCGCTTCCTCAATGTCAACCTGTCTGGCGAGGCCAATATCACCACCGGCAAGGTTTACTCCTCGGTGATCGCCAAGGAGCGACGCGGCGACTATCTCGGTGACACCGTGCAAGTCATTCCGCACATCACGAACGAGATCAAGGATTCGATGATGGCCATGGGAGGGCCGGACATCGACGTCGTGATCCACGAGATCGGCGGCACTGTCGGCGACATCGAGTCTCTGCCATTCCTGGAGGCGGCACGTCAGGTGCGACACGATGTGGGCCGCGAAAACGTCTTCTTCCTGCATGTCTCGTTGGTGCCCTACATCGGTCCTAGCGGTGAGCTGAAAACCAAGCCGACCCAGCACTCGGTCGCAGCGCTGCGTCAGGTCGGCATCCAGCCCGATGCCGTCGTGTGCCGCTCCGACCGAGACATCCCCGAGTCGGTGAAACGCAAGATCTCTTTGATGTGTGACGTCGACGAATCCGCTGTAGTGGCCGCGATCGATGCGCCGAGCATCTACGACATTCCGAAGGTGCTGCACTCCGAAGGTTTGGACGCGTACGTGGTGCGGCGGCTGGACCTGCGGTTCCGGGACGTGGACTGGACGCGCTGGAACGACCTGCTTGACCGCGTACACCACCCGAAGGAGGAGGTCACGATCGCGCTGGTCGGCAAGTACGTCGATCTGCACGACGCGTACCTTTCGGTGTGCGAGGCGCTGCGCGCAGGTGGTTTCGCCAACCATGCGAAGGTTGTTATTCGCTGGGTGCCCTCCGACGACTGCCAGACTCGGGAGGGCGCGGCCCGAATACTGAGTGAGGTTGACGGCGTCGTCATCCCAGGCGGTTTCGGGATCCGGGGCGTCGAAGGGAAGGTTGGCGCAATCCGCTACGCCCGCGAGAATCAGATCCCGATCTTGGGACTCTGCCTCGGCCTGCAGTGCATGGTGATCGAGGTCGCTCGTCACCTGGCGGGACTCGACGGAGCCGACAGCAGCGAGTTCGCGCCCGATACGCCGCATCCGGTCATCGCGACGATGGCCGAGCAGGTGGCGATCGTCGAGGGTGATGGCAACCTTGGCGGGTCCATGCGGCTGGGTTCTTATCCAGCCGAACTGCTGCCCGGCTCGATCGTCGCCAAGCGCTACGGTCAGGCTCATGTGGAGGAGCGGCATCGGCATCGGTATGAGGTCAACAACGCGTACCGCCTCCGGCTGGAGGACGCGGGCCTGGTGATCAGTGGCACGTCGCCGGACACCAAACTGGTCGAGTTCATTGAGTTACCGAGCGAGATCCATCCCTACTTCGTCGCTACCCAAGCACATCCAGAACTCAAGTCGCGGCCAACCAGACCGCATCCGCTGTTCGTCGGTCTCGTCGAGGCGGCGCTGGACCGCAAGCTGGCCACCCGGCTGCCGGTCGACGACGACCATCGATGATCATTCTCGCGCCCGACGAGCTGACCGATGTGCAGCTCAGCTGGCCAGTCGAGTCCTCCACGGTGCTGGCCGAGGGCAGGATCACCAAGTACGTTCAAGATCAGGTGATAACGCCGAGCGGCCACTTGATCACGCGGGAGTATCTCAAGCATCCGGGAGCGGTAGGAGTGATCGCTCTCGATGATCATGAACGGGTGGCTCTGGTCCGGCAATACCGGCATCCGGTGCGGCACCGGCTGATCGAGCCGCCCGCCGGCCTTCTCGATGTCGGCGGCGAGGACTATCTGCAGGCTATGCAACGTGAGCTGGCGGAGGAGGTGGGACTGGCGGCCGGGCGTTGGGCCGTGCTGGTCGACCTGTTCACCACGCCGGGGATTCTCGGCGAGTCACTGCGCATTTATCTCGCCCGCGACCTGGAGGCGGTCGACGGCCCGGATGGATACATCCAAGAGGGCGAGGAGGCGCATATGGACGTCGTGTGGGCGTCACTTGATGATCTTGCCGATGCGGTCCTCGATGGTCGCCTTCATAACCCGACCGTCGTCTCGGGGGTATTAGCCGCCTGGACCGCGCGGCAGCGGGACGGTTTCCTGAGCCTCCGCCCCGCCAATGCCGCCTGGCCTGCTCATGAGTCGATGAGGAAGGCGCTCCCCTTGTAAGAAAGTGGTCATAAACAACTGGGCTGAATCGATTCAGGCCTGTTCTTAGTGACCGCTTTCGGGTCTGGTGGCCGTCTCGCATGCAACCGTCGCGGGAACGGCGCCCTGCCAGCTGACCCGTGGCACGCCATCCCTGCGTGGCATGATCAGGCTGATGCCCAGGTTCAGGAGGATCAATGAAAATCGGCGTGCCCAGTGAGGTCAAGAACCATGAGTATCGGGTCGCCATCACGCCGGCCGGGGTGAACGAGTTCGCAAGGCACGGCCATGAGGTGATCGTCGAGTCCGGCGCAGGCATCGGTTCCTCCATCACCGATGACGAGTTCGCAGCAGCCGGGGCCAAGATCGGAGCCAGCCACGAGGAGGTGTGGCAGCAGGCGGAGCTGGTCCTGAAGGTCAAGGAGCCGATCCCGATCGAGTACGACCGGATGCAGCCAGGCCAGGTGCTGTTCACCTACCTGCATCTGGCCGCCAGCCGGGACTGCACCCGGGCGCTGCTGGACCGGAAGGTCACCGGCATTGCGTACGAGACGGTGCAGCTAAGTAATGGGTCCTTGCCGCTGCTGGCGCCGATGAGCGAGGTAGCCGGTCGGCTCGCCCCCCAGGTGGGGGCCTATCACCTGATGCGGCAAGGCGGCGGTCGGGGAACGCTGATGGGTGGGGTTTCGGGCGTCTACGCGGCCAAGGTGGTGGTGATTGGAGCCGGTGTCTCAGGGATGAACGCGGCGGCGATCGCGCTTGGCATGCAGGCCGAGGTGCTGCTACTGGATCTCAATATCGACAAGCTGCGCGAGGCGGACCGGATCTATCAGGGTCATCTGCAGACCGTCGCCTCCAGTGCGTACGAGGTCGAGCGTGCCGTGCTCGATGCCGATTTGGTGATCGGTGCCGTGCTGGTGCCCGGAGCCAAGGCACCAACCTTGATCAGCAATGAGCTGGTCTCCCGAATGCGACCCGGCAGTGTGCTCGTCGACATCGCGATCGACCAAGGCGGCTGCTTCGAGGACAGCCGGCCGACCACCCACGCCGAGCCGACCTTCCGGGTACACAAATCGGTGTTTTACTGCGTAGCCAACATGCCGGGCGCGGTGCCCAACACCTCGACCTATGCGCTGACCAACGTCACGTTGCCGTACGCGCTCAGCCTTGCCAAGAACGGTTGGCGTGACGCGCTGAAGGCCGATCCCGCGCTAGCACTCGGACTGAACACCCACGAAGGCGTGATTACCAACGCCCCGGTCGCCCAGGCTCATGGGCTCGAGCACCAGGAGCTGGCCGACGTCCTCGGCTGACGCCCCCACGGTGCTGGAACTCATCCAGGCCTACCTCGATCATCTGACCGTCGAGCGAGGCATGTCCCAGCACACCGTCGGGGCCTATGGTCGCGACCTGCGGCGCTATGCCAGCTACCTGGCAGAACAAGGCATCACCGACCCGTCTCAGGTGACCAGCGCAATGATCGGCAGCTATGCGGCGCGGCTGCGGGAGGGCGTAGCCGCAGCGGACGGTGCCGGTTGGATAGAGCAGCCGCTGGCGAATGCCAGTGCAGCGCGGGCCCTGATCGCGGTGCGCAGCCTGCACCGCTTCGCCACTGCCGAGGGCATCACCGCTGAGGATCCCGCGCGGACCATCCGGCCGCCCAAACCACCCAGGCGACTGCCCAAAGCGTTGAGCTTGGAGCAGGTTCAGGCCATGCTCGCGGTGCCTGCGATCGACACCGAGGTTGGTCTTCGGGACGCGGCGCTACTGGAATTGCTCTACGGCACCGGCGTACGGATCTCCGAGGCGGTGGCACTCGATGTGGACGACGTTGGTCGACTCATCCGGGCGACAGCCGGCGAGTCAGCACCAGGATTGCGGGTGCTCGGCAAAGGAGGCAAAGAGCGCATCGTGCCGGTCGGCTCGTACGCACGGGCGGCACTGGACGCCTACCTGGTACGAGGCCGGCCGGTGCTCGCCGGACATGGTCGCGGCATTCCGGCGCTGTTCCTGAACACCCGGGGTGGCCGGCTATCGAGGCAGAGTGCCTGGGCAATCTTGCGGTCGGTGGCCGAGAAGGCCGGCATTACCGCCGATGTGTCGCCCCACACCTTGCGGCACTCCTACGCGACGCATCTGCTGGATGGTGGAGCAGACGTCCGTGTCGTGCAGGAGCTGCTGGGCCACGCGTCGGTCACCACAACCCAGATCTACACACTGATAACCATCGATCACTTACGGGAAGTCTTCCTCACTTCCCACCCCCGCGCGTATTAGTGTCGTGTCGACAAAACTGCTTGGAGGAGGCAGGAGTGCAGGAACTCCACGAGGGCGAGGCTCCTGTGGTGGCCGACCTGACCGACGAGCACTATCTCGATACCACCAACTTTGAGTGGCCGCTGCTCCGGTCGGAGCAGCAGACCGAGGTGGATGAGGACTCCGTCGTGGCGGCACCACCGGATGGCATTGCGCAGTCAGTCGAACCTGAGCCGCTGATCGGTCCCACGGGTCGACCATGGCCTGACCTGCCAACACCGCCTCCGCTGGCCGAGCACGGACCAGCCCTGATCATCGCCATGTGCAATCAAAAAGGCGGCGTCGGAAAGACCACGACGACGATCAATCTCGGCGCTGCCCTCGCCGAGCTCGGCCGCCACGTGCTCCTGGTGGACTTCGACCCCCAGGGTTCGCTCTCGGTGGGCCTGGGCGTCAATCCCCACACCCTCTCCGCAAGCATCTACAACCTGCTGCTGAGTCGGGACACGTCGATCGATGATGTGATCGATCAAACCAATGTGGCCGGCTTGGACATCCTGCCCAGCAACATCGATCTGTCGGCGGCTGAGATTCAGCTGGTCTCAGAGGTGGCGCGGGAGCAGACCTTGGTTCGCTTGTTGGAGGCGGTCCGGAGCCGCTACGACGTGATCCTCATCGACTGCGCCCCCTCGCTCGGCCTCCTGACGATCAACGCGTTGACCGCGGCCGACCGAGTGATCATGCCCCTGGAGTGTGAGTTCTTCGCATTGCGCGGCATTGCGTTGCTGACCGACACGATTGCCAAGGTGCAGGACCGGCTGAATCCGCAGCTGGAGATCCTGGGGATCCTCGGCACCATGTACGACCCGCGTACCCTGCACAGCCGGGAGGTGCTGGAACGTGTCGTCGAGGCATTTGGAGAGCAGGTCTTCCACACTGTCATCAAACGCACGGTGAAATTCCCGGAAACGACCGTGGCCGGGGAGCCGATTACGACGTACGCCCCCACATCGCCGGGAGCGGAGGCTTACCGCAGCCTGGCGCGTGAGGTGCTCGCCCGATGCCGCGTCGCGTAGCCCTGGGCCTGGCTGATGCCTCGGAACTAACGACGGAGCCGGCCGGGCGACGCGGTTCCGGGCGGATCCGCCACGAGGAGAAGATCACCGTCTATGTCAGTGCCGAGGAACTACTGGCCCTGGAGCAGGCGAGGCTGACCTTACGCGCTCAGTACGGCATGGCAGTTGACCGCGGGCGAATCGTCCGTGAGGCGATCGCGGCGATGCTTGCAGATCTCGAGGCGAGTGCCGACGACTCCGAGCTGGTCCGCAGGCTGTCCACGTCGTGAACCTCATCCTGTCGGCGGAGACAGAACAGGAAGCAGGGCAGCCAGACCGCGCCGCCAAGACGCCTGACGGTGGGGGTTTCGAGGTTCATCTCGACAACTTTGACGGGCCTTTCGACCTGCTGCTACACCTGATCTCTCGGCACAAGCTGGACATCACCGAGGTCGCGTTATCCCAGGTGACCGATGAATTCATCGCTCACATCAAGGCAGCGGGTCCGAGCTGGGATCTGGACCAAACGAGCCAGTTCATGGTGGTTGCCGCCACATTGCTGGATCTCAAGGCTGCCCGGCTGCTCCCGTCCGGTGAGGTGGAGGATCCAGAAGACCTGGCCTTGCTGGAAGCACGGGATCTGCTCTTCGCGCGGCTGCTGCAATATCGCGCGTTCCAGCGGGTGGCCAGCTACTTTGCTGCGACTCTGGAGGCCCAGGGTCGGCGGTTTCCACGCGAGGTGGGGATGGAGCCCCGTTTCGCGCGGCTGATGCCCGAGGTGACGATCTCGATCAGCCCGTTCCGACTTGCCGACCTGGCCGCGAAGGCATTGGCACCGAAGCAGGCCAGCGTCTTGTCGCTAGCCCACCTGCATGCACCGGTGGTGAGCGTTCGGGAGCAGGCGATGGTCGTGGTCGACCGGTTGCGGCAACAGCGCGCCATGACCTTTCGGGCGCTCACCCACGACTCGTCCACCATGTTGACCACGGTGGCGCGGTTCCTGGCGTTGCTGGAGTTGTTCCGCGACGGCGCTGTCGCATTCGAGCAGCTGACCCCGCTCGGCGAGCTGACCGTTCGCTGGACCGGCGCCGACGATGGTGATTGGGCCATATCAGATGAGTTCGACGAAACCACCGAGACACCCGAGATGGATGAATGAGCGATCAGGTTGACAACCCGGTGAATGTGGCCGGGGCTCTGGAAGCGCTGCTGCTACTGGCTGCGGAGCCAGTCACCGAATTCGAACTGGCCCAGGCGGTAGGCGCACCTGAGTCGGTCGTCGCCGAGGCACTCGCAGAGTTGGTCGCCTTCTACGCCGAGACCGGACGGGGTTTCGAGCTCCGGCAGGTCGGGGGTGGCTGGCGGTATTACACCCGTGAGGAGTACGCCGACCTGATCACCCGATACGTGGTGGAGGGGCAACAGTCGAAGCTATCTCAGGCCGCCTTGGAGACGCTGGCGGTGGTCGCCTATACACAGCCGATCTCCCGGGCCCGGGTGTCTGCGGTGCGAGGGGTTAACGTCGACGGAGTGATGAGAACTCTGCTCTCCCGCGGGCTGATCGAGGAGGCCGGTCACGACCCGGAGTCCGGCGCGGTGCTGTTTACCACCACCAGCTACTTCCTGGAACGGATGGGTTTGAAGACCCTGGAGGAGCTACCGCCCCTTGCCCCACAACTGCCCGAGGTGGAAGAGCTCGAAGCCGAGCTCAGCCAGCTGGCGGAGGCTACTGCCGGTTCGGGCCCCGTCGACCCTGAACCTGCTGAGCCGGACTCCGAGCCTGTTCAGGAGCCGCGTCAGTGACCGAGCCTGCAGCGGGCGTACGTCTCCAGAAGGTCTTGGCTGCAGCCGGAATTGCTTCTCGCAGAGCATCCGAAGTCCTTATCAGTGAGGGGCGCGTCGAGGTCAACTCTGAGGTTGTGCTTGAGCAGGGGAGAAGAGTCGATCCGGAACGTGATGTGATCCGAGTCGACGGCTCGCGCATCCCGCCACCGCGCCGGCACCGATACCTCGCCCTGAACAAACCTCGCGGTGTAGTCGCCACTATGAGCGATCCCGAAGGCCGGCGCACAGTCGCCGATCTGATAGCCGAACGTAGTAAGGAGCGGCTGTTTCACGTGGGCCGGTTGGATACCGACACGGAGGGTCTGTTGATCTTGACGAACGATGGCGACTTCGCTTACCGGCTGGCGCACCCCTCGTTCCAGGTGCCGAAGACCTACATCGCTGAAGTAGCGGGGGTGGTAGGCGAGCAGGCTCTCCGACGCTTGCGGCGCGGCATCACTCTCGAAGACGGGCCGGTCCAGCCTACCTCGGTCAAGATCGTCTCCACAGCCGGTGACAAGACCCTTCTCAAGATCACAATTCAGGAGGGTCGGAATCGCATCGTGCGCCGTACGATGGAAGCGGTTGGCCATCCGGTCCGCCGACTGTCGCGGATCGGAATCGGACCGGTCCGGCTAGGGAACCTGAAGGTCGGAGAGTACCGGGAACTGACCCGCGAGGAGCTCGGCGGGTTGCTGGACCTGACCGATGGCTGAGCTGGCGGGGGACTGACCGCGCAGGGCAGAGGAGGGCAGTGGACCGCAGAATCTTCGGACTTGAGACGGAGTATGGCGTCGCGTGCACCTCAGGAGGCACGCGACGGCTCACTCCGGACGAAGTGGCGCGTTATCTCTTCCGCCGGGTCGTGACCTGGGGACGTAGCAGCAACGTTTTTCTCCGCAACGGATCGCGGATCTACCTCGATGTCGGCTCACATCCGGAGTACGCGACCGCCGAGTGCGACGACCTCATTCAGCTCATCAACCACGATCGCGCCGGGGAGCGGATTTTGGAGGACTTGATCGTCGATGCCGAACATCGGCTGGCGAGCGAGGGCATTACTGGCGACATCTACCTCTTCAAGAACAACACTGACAGCCATGGCAACTCCTACGGCTGTCATGAGAACTACTTGATTTCCCGAATCGGGGACTTCTCGAAGGTCACCGACGTGCTGGTGCCGTTCCTTGTCTCGCGGCAGTTGATCTGCGGTGCCGGCAAGGTGTTGCATACGGCGCGCGGAGCGGAATACAGCGTCAGCCAGCGCGCTGAGCACATTTGGGAAAGTGTGTCGTCGGCGACCACTCGCAGCCGACCGATCATCAACACGCGCGACGAGCCGCACGCGGATCCGGAGCGCTACCGCCGACTGCATGTGATCGTCGGGGACTCCAACATGAGCGAGACGACCACGCTGTTGAAGGTGGGAAGCGCCGAGCTGGTGCTGCGGCTGATCGAGGCCGGCGTCCCGATGCGGGACTTCACCCTAGAGAATCCGATTCGCGCGATCCGGGACATGAGCCGCGACCGGTCCGGACAGGTGCGGGTTGCGCTGTCCAACGGCAGGCGAGTTTCCGCGCTCGAGCTGCAAACCGAGTACTACGAGAAGGTGTCGGAGTTCGTCCGTCGGGAGAGTCTGGGCACTCGAATCGTCGATCGGGTGCTCGACTTGTGGGAGCGGACGCTGCGGGCAGTGGCGGAGGACAAACTCGCGCTGATCGACACCGAGATCGACTGGGCGATCAAGCTGAAGCTGCTCGACCGCTACTCGTTCAAGCACAAACTTGGCTTCGCCGATCCCCGGATTGCGCAGCTCGATCTGGCCTATCACGACATTCGGCGGTCCCGCGGGGTGTTCTCCTTGCTCGAGCAACACGGCCTGGCCGCTCGAGTCACCACCGACCCGGCGATCTTCCGCGCCAAGGCAGTGCCGCCTCAGACCACTAGGGCCAAACTGCGCGGCGATTTCATCCGTGCCGCCCAAGAGGGGCGACACGACTACACCGTCGACTGGGTACACCTGAAGCTCAATGACCAGGCACAGCGCACAGTGCTCTGCAAGGATCCCTTCGTCGCTACCGACGACAGGGTCGAGCGTTTGATCGCCTCGATGCGCGGCTAACCGCACCGCTGCGTTGCCAGAAGCCTCATGGGTTGAGCCTGTACCCTTCTCCGGTGCGTTCTTCACCGGTCAAGGTTGCAGTCGCCCTTGGGCTAGCGTCGCTGCTGCTGGTTGGATGCGGCGAAGATGAGCCGGCCGCCGACGCTACTTCCGCCGCTCCCACCCCACCGCCGACGTCAGCCAGTCCATCTGCGACGCCGACGCCCACCCCAACCCCCAAGCCCAAGCCGATCAAGGCGTCGAACAACTTCGACAAGGTCACCGTCACTGGCGGCTACGGAGAAGCACCCAAGGTCAAGGTCGACTCGCCTTGGGCGATCGACAAGACCCGGACGAAGGTGCTTGATGCCTCCAACGGCCCGGTGATCTCAGCAGGCCAGGGTGTTGAGGTCAATTACTACGGCGTGAACGGGCGGACCGGTAAGAAATTCGACGAATCGTTCAGTACTGGGCAGCCAGTTGCCTTCAGCTTGGCGCAGGTCGTTCCTGGATTCAGCAAAGGGCTGGTGGGCCAGCACAAGGGCAGCCGGGTGGTGATTGCGATGCCGGGGAAGGACGGTTACGACCCCATGGGCGGTAACCCCCAAGCCGGCATCGAGGTCGGTGACACTCTGATCTTCGTCGTCGATCTGGTTGACGTGCAGCTCGCCGGTCCTGAGGGCACTTCCGTCCCGCCCAAGGCAGGGCTCCCGACTGTCACTGACAAGGGCGGTAGACCCGAGATCACCATTCCGGAATCCGAGCCGCCCAGCCGCCTCCAGGTGCAGCCACTCATCGAAGGCAAGGGCAAGAAGATCGGCGCTAACGACACCATCACGTTCAACTATCGGTGGGTGCGATGGAGCGATGGCAAGGTCTTGGAGGAGACGTACGGCGGCGAGCCGGCCGTTTCCGCGCTGTCCGGGCTGCTTCCTGGAATGGTGAAGGGTCTCACAAACCAGACGGTAGGTAGTCGTGTGCTGCTCGTCATTCCGCCGGCCGACGGTTATCCAGATGGCAATGCGACCCCTTCGGTCAAGCCGGGCGAGACGCTGGTGCTCGTAGTCGACCTGCTTTTTACGCAGAGTCAGTAGAGGTTTCGCACGAGCTCGGTGTCGCCGCTGCTCAGGCGAGCAGCGAGGAGGCGTGGCGACCAGCAGCTGCGGCAGCCAGGAAATAGGCAGGATCGTCGTCGAGGCCACGGCCCATGCTGGAGAGTCGGATTGGTGACGCTGCGAGAACCGTCCGAAGACCGGTGAGGTCGACCGTGACCAGCCGGTGCTGCGACAGCTGCTGCACCCCCGCGAAGACGGCGCTAGCCAGCTCCACCATTGCCGGCGAGCCGTCGCCGGCAAGATCCGGTACCGCGATATCGGCCTGGCGAAGCGCGACCCGACCGTACGCCGTCAGGCTGTGATGGGAAATTCCGCGATGCCGCTCACGGGAGTCGGCTCCGGAGATCCGCAAGGTCCCTACCGGCCGGCCGCCTAGCACAGCGGCAGCGTTGATCGCCTCTCCAGCATTGACACCTGAGAATCCCCAGCGAGTACCGGTGCCAAGGTTGCCGGGGCCCTGCGTTACCACGACGAGTTCAGCGTCGAGAGCCAGTCGGGCGGCAAGAAGGCCCGAGTGCAGGCTCACCGCCTCCAGGTCGCCCCCAAACGCCTGGCCGACAGTGACTGTTCCTGCGAGCAGTCCGCTGGCCCGGAGCTCCGCGACCGAACGAGAGAAGGCGAGCGGCAATGCGCCCTGGTCGCTCATCACGTAGACCACTCGGGTGCCCGGACGGTCGTACTCGATGGCAAGCAGGATCGGCGCTAGGGCGGAATGCAGGTCGGCGACGATGACCGGCATCCCGTCGATCGAATCAGCCTCGGCGAGTTGTTCATGATGCTCCGAGCCCTGTTCATCGGCTCCTGCCACCATGGCTTGCAGCGGCAGATAGCGCGCCTTCACCAGATGCCCGCTCGGCTGCGGCGGCTGCGCGGTCACCCTGCCCGCTGCGTCGAGGACCGCGATCACCAGGGCGTAGCCGCCGGTGCCCAGGCCGCGTTCTAGGGCTGCGACGTTCAACAGAACCCGATCACCAATGGCGGGCGCAGCCATC
>DATEWO010000126.1:0-5326 GCA_035257925.1 Propionibacteriaceae bacterium
GGGCCAGCCGAGCCGCTCGGCAATCATGGCCGGAATCACTCCCATGGTGCCGTCGGTGGAAGCCATGCCGCAGATCACCAGGTCTGGTCCAGCCTTCTTGATCGCTTGCGCAATGATGACACTCGTTGTCAGCGCATCGGAGCCGTGGACGGCGTCGTCGATGATGTGGATTCCTGCGGATGAGCCCATCTGAAGGGAGCGTTTGATGGCGTCCGCCGCATCCTCAGCTCCCAGTGTCATGACGACGACCTCGACGTCGTCGCGCTCGTCAGCGATTTGCAGTGCTTGTTCCACGGCGTACTCGTCAAGCTCCGACAGCAGCCCATCGCTACCGGCTCGATCGACAGTTCCGTCGGCGGCGAAGGACCGCTCCCCTGTCGCGTCTGGAACGTACTTGACCAGCACCACAATCTTCATTCGTTCTCCTGGGCTCCTGCTAAATTACTCACGAGTAACAAGCCTACTTCCTGGTCCCACCTTACGAAGTACGGGCAGTCTGGAACGCGAAGGCCGCGAACCGTTCGATCCGAATGATCTCTCGATAGCGCTCTTCCCCGACTACGGCCCGCAATGCCTCGGTTTGACTGGCCTGCGCGGCCAACGCGGCGTACTTGCGATCTAGGAGCTGACCGGTCAGGGCAACATCTATGCTCAGCGGCCCAGTCCAGGCAACCGGTGGATCACCAACGATGGCACCTAACTCGATCCACTGCGGCAGATGATCATCCAACCAATCCTGAGTGTTGGCGACTACGTGGAGGGTGCCGATGCCGGCGCGGCGTACGGCCTCGACGGTCCAGCGGTGCACTGCAATGTGGTCTGGATGCCCCGTTTGACCGTCCGGAGCGAAGGTCAGGATGGTATCCGGGTCGATCTCACGAACGATCTCTGCCACTTGGTCGGCTGCTGTATCGAGGTCCACATCCGCGCAGCCGCCATCCGGATAGCCCAACCAGCGATGCTCGGTGACGCCGAGGATGCGCAGGCACGCCGCCAGCTCCGCCTCACGAATGGACGCCAGCTGCTCGGGCGGCCACCTCGTCGGGTCGGTCACGCCGAGCTCGCCGCGACTGGCCGTTACGCAAACGACGCGGGACCCCGCGGCTACGGCCATCGCCATGATGCCGCCGCACAGATATGCCTCATCATCTGGATGGGCCCAGATCGACAGGATCGTCCCGAGCTCTCGGATATCCCTCATCACCACGAGTAGCAGTCTGCTGCTTTCTCTCCAGGTCTGCGAGAATCCGCCGTATGGCCGCAGGAACCAAAGACGACCCGTGGGAGCTCAGCACCGCTCCGAGAACCTCGACCTACACCATGTGGGCGGACGAGACCGCCGACCCACCCACGCTGGTCTGCCAGGTCGGATCGACTCAACTGAAGTATCAGCTCAGATGTATCGACGACCTTTACGCGTGGCTCGTCGAGCAGGGCGACTGGGTCGACCTCGGCGCCGCCGATGAGCAAAAGCCCGCCAAGGACGGCACCGTCGAGGCCTGGGGCCGCTCCCAGGACAACCCGGTCGGCGGCTGGTACGGCCTCCGCAAGGGCTATCGCGGTCGCTTCGGGATGTACGTGCCGCCGCTCCTGGAGGCTCTCGGCAAAGTCGAGCTCACCCACGATCCACGCAACAACAAGGTCCGCGCCATCGTTTGAGGCGAGCCCGGACGTGCCAGCCTTTCAGCGGCTCTAGCAATCGTTGACAGCATTGGTGATCAAAATCGTCGCTGCCCGAATGGTTGACATCCCAGCCCATTCATGTTGCGGTTACTAGCGAAACCGGTTGCTCTGCCTCTCCTGACGCCCGGATCGACGGCATCTGTCGGCCAACTGGGGCAGAATGAAGGCGCATCCTCGCCCTGCAGGCGAGGTATGTCGTTCTCATTCCTGACCGGTTCAGAGCACGATCCGGCCGATGCGAAGGCTCGTACGATGACAGCCACTGCCTTGCCAGTGCCTCAAGACACTTCGGTCCTTGGCGCACACATGCGGGACGGTGGCACCGCTTTCGGACTCTGGGCGCCTCGTGCGACACGGGTGGAGCTGGCCCTTGTCGACGAAGAGCGCCATCAGACGAACCACGACATGACCCGGGACGACGACGGGGTCTGGACCGTTTTCATCCACGGCATCGGCGCCGAGCAACGGTACGGGTTCCGCGTCCACGGCCCATGGGATCCCGCCGCCGGCGCTCGCTTCAATCCGGCAAAGTTGCTCCTCGACCCGTATGCCCGGGCGATCACCGGCGGCGTGGACTACTCCGGGCCGATTCTGGATCACACCCCCGAGTCGCACTTCGTGCCCGATACCACTGACTCATTCGCCGCAGTACCACTCAGCGTCGTGGTACCCAACTCGGCCCCGCCCCGGCCTATCGCTCGGCGGCGGTCTATGTCAGAGACGGTGATCTACGAACTGCACGTCAAGGGTTATACCCAGCTGCACCCCTTGGTTCCTGAGCACCTCAGAGGCACCTATGAAGGGTTGGCGTACCCAGGGGTGGTGCAGCACCTGATAGATCTGGGCGTCACCGCAGTCGAGCTGCTGCCGGTGCACCACTTCGTCTCTGAACCTTTCCTTGTCGGGCGCGGCCTCTCCAACTACTGGGGATACAACAGCCTGGGCTACTTCGCACCCCATGCCGCATACGGCTCGGTAGGCACACTCGGCCAGCAGGTGCGGGAGTTCAAGGAGATGGCGTCGGCGCTGCACGATGCCGGGCTTGAGGTCATCCTCGACGTCGTCTACAACCACACCGGCGAGGGTGGTCACGAGGGCCCGACGCTGTCATTCCGGGGTATGGACCACCTAGGTTATTACCGACTGACCGATGATCATCGCAACGACTACGACGTCACCGGCTGTGGCAACTCGGTCGATACCTCCGAACCGGGCGTACTCCGCATGGTTCTCGACTCCCTGCGCTACTGGGTTACCGAGATGGGAGTCGACGGTTTCCGCTTCGACCTGTGCAGCACCTTGCTCCGCGACGAGCGGCATCACGTCGATCAAGATCACCCGTTCAAGCTGGCGATCCAGGAAGACGACGTGCTGAGCCAGGTCAAGATCATTGCCGAGCCCTGGGATATGGGGCCCTACGGCTACCAGGTGGGTGGCTTCGGGCCAGGCTGGAGTGAGTGGAACGACCGCTTTCGCAACCATGTCCGCGACTTCTGGCGGGGCAACACTCGCGGAGTGGGTGAGCTGGCGCAGCGGTTGATCGGCTCACCCGACATCTTCAATCGGGACGGCAGAACAACCGCGGCGAGCGTTAACTTTGTCACCGCACACGACGGGTTCACTATGCGGGATTTGGTGACATACAACGTCAAGCACAACGGTGCCAACGGCGAATCCAATCGCGACGGATCCGATGACAATCGCTCTTGGAACTGCGGCGTCGAGGGCGAGACGGAGGATGAGGCGGTCAATGCCCTGCGGCACCGCCAGGTGCAGAATCTGATGGCGACCTTGATCCTGGCCAGCGGGGTTCCGATGATCACCGCGGGCGACGAGCTGGGGCGGACCCAGCAGGGAAACAACAACGCATACTGTCAGGACTCGCCTATCTCATGGGTGCACTGGGATACCCAGTCAACCTGGAGCGACCAGACTGAACTGACGCGCAAACTGCTCCAGCTGCGCGCCGAGCGCCCGGTCCTGCGGCGAGACGCCTTCCGGCACGGTGAGTACTTGCTCGATCCCAAGGGCGAGCCATGCGGGCGCAAGAACGTTGCCTGGTTCGGCGGTCGGAATGCCGAGATGAGCGAGCATGACTGGGACGACGAAACGCGTCGCACGCTTGGGATGTACCTCGCATACGACGATCCGTACCGAACTTCGGACGAGGCATTCCTCGTCTGGTTCCACGCCGGTTCGGACCCCATCCAGGTTGAGCTGCCCGACGGGCCCTGGGCAGACACGTACACCGTGGTCGCGCACACGGGGCATGACGGCGAACTGCCCTCAGAGAAAATCGTGGCTGGCTCCACCCTGCATCTGCCAGGCCACACGGTGGTCGTGCTCCAGGTCGACTAGCTCTTAAGGCACGTAGCCGGCTGACGGAGGTGTCGGCATGCTCGCCGGCAGCGTCGCCAGACCCATCTCCGCCTGGCTGGCCAGCAGTGGGTGATACGGAACTACCCGCACGGTGTATCCGATCGCGCCGGCACGCTTGGCCTCGACCCATCCCTCGTAGCGACGCAACCCGCCGTCCACATCGACCCCGGCCGGGAACAGACTCACCCGCGGCTCGTAAAGCCGGTCGTCGCCGCTCACCCGACCGATGACCAGCTGCACCTGAATGTCGTCAGGAGTGAGCTCGCCAAGCCTGACCAGCGCGCTGACATGGATTTTGGTGCCAACCTCGACCTGTTCGCCGCCGATCGACTCCAGGTGCTCTACCGCCACCGTTGACCATGCCTCCCGGATCCTGCGCTTCCAGCTGGCGAGTGACGCCGCTCCACCGGTCCAGGAGTCGAGCGCGAGGCTGGAAGCTGACGCGTGGGTGTAGAGGTTCGTTACGTAGTCGCGAACCATCCGCGACGCGACGACCTTGGGGGCCAACCCGGCGATGGTTTCCCGGATCATCTGAATCCACCGCTCGGGCAGCCCATGATGGTCAAGATCATAAAACCGCGGCACAATCTCGTTTTCGATGATGTCGTAGAGCGCCTTCGCCTCGAGGTCGTCACGACGATCACCACCATCGGCTCCCTCAGCCGACGGGATCTCCCAGCCGTACGCCGGATCGAACCATTCGTCCCACCACCCGTCGCGGATCGACAGATTTGCTGCGCCGTTCAGGGCCGCCTTCATCCCTGACGTGCCACACGCCTCGTACGGCCGCAGCGGGTTGTTCATCCAGACGTCACAACCCGGGTAGAGCCGCTTGGCCATCGCCATGTCGTAGTCAGGCAGGAAAACGATGCGCTCGCGTACCGCTGGATCGTCGGCGAACTGCGCCATCTCCTGGATCAAAGCTTTGCCGCCTTCGTCGGCTGGATGGGCCTTGCCTGCGATGACGATCTGAATCGGCCGACGCTCGTCGGTCAGCAGCGCCTTCAGCCGAACCGGATCGCGCAACATCAGGGTCAACCGCTTGTACGAGGGCACCCGTCGGGCAAAGCCGAACGTGACCACATCGGGACTGAGCGTCTTTCCGACCCAGTCCGCCGACATGCCACGATTGGCGCTGCTGGCCGCCAGCCGCGAGCGTGTCATGGCGACCAAGTCTTCACGCATCTTCCGCTTGAGCGACCAGATCGTGTTGCTGTCGACCTCGGCCAGCGCGTTCCAGTCGTAGCCGTCACTCTCTGACGGG
>DATEWO010000127.1:0-2786 GCA_035257925.1 Propionibacteriaceae bacterium
TCGATCTGCCGGTCGGCCTGGCGGCCTCCCCCGAAGGCGCCGGCACCGGTGCCGGCCTGCTCGGCCACCACGCGCTGGGCTCGCTACCTGACCTCGATAGCGCTGCCGACCTGATCGCCGTGGATCGGGGGAGGCCGCCGGATCCCAACGACGTGGCGACGCTGCGCAGCCTGCTGCCGCTGCTGGAGCGGTGCACCGTTGAACTCAAGCCCGTCTTCGCCGAGCTCGCTGCTGCCAAACCAGGCTCTGCTGGAGGCCCCGCATGACAAAAGTGATCTTCGACGGATAAGCCTTCTTCACAGCTGCTGCAGCTGCAGCCCGGGTACTCGGCGTCAGCGCAAGTCGGGGTGCTTCTTGTTGCGGGTGTTGTAATCGCGCATTCGCTGCGGATACCCCACGACTGCCGCGTCGTAGCCAGGAATCTGCAGAGACTCGGCGAACGCATGCGCCCATTCGGGTGACGGCACGACCCGTCTGGTCCATTCTCCGTCGAAGGCGACCAGCAGCAGGGTGGTCTGGGTTACCGCAGTCTTGGGTTCGACAAAGGCCTCCACTCCCCGTCGACTCCGCGCGAACTGAGTGAGGTGCGACGTCACAGCGTCGTCCACCGTACGGCTCTGCGAGGCATAGCCGCGGCTCTTCTTCATCCGGCTTGCCGTCCGCCGGAACCAACTCATGGGCCAATTATGGCCGGTACCTGCGGGAAATCGTGGCCTTCACGGCGGCTGAGAGGATGGCGGCATGGCTGGTTCGTTCGATCTCATCGTGCTCGGTGCCGGCAGCGGAGGCTACGCCTGTGCGCTACGGGCAGCACAGCTGGGCTTCTCGGTTGCGTTGGTGGAGAAGGACAAGGTCGGTGGTACCTGCTTGCACCGCGGCTGCATTCCCACCAAGGCGATGTTGCACGCCGCTGAAGTGGCGGACTCGGTGCGCAACGGAAGCCAGTTCGGCGTCCACGCGGCGATCGACAAAGTCGACCTCGCCGGGGTGGTTTCTTACGCCGACAGCGTGGTTGGCCGCATCTATCGAGGTGTATCCGGCCTGATCAGCGCTCGGCAGATCACCGTCGTTCACGGTGCCGGTCGGCTGACCCAGAGTGACGGAAGCCCGATCGTCGCCGTCGACGACCAGACGTACCAGGCGACCAATCTGGTGTTGGCCACCGGGTCGTACCCGCGCTCGCTGCCTGGGCTGGAGGTCGACGGCACGAGAATTCTCACCAGCGAACAGGCGCTCCGGCTCGACCGGCTTCCCACGTCTGCGATTGTGCTCGGCGGTGGGGTGATTGGTGTGGAGTTCGCTTCGGCCTGGCGGTCCTTCGGCGTGGACGTCACGATCGTTGAGGCACTTCCTCGCCTCGTCTCCGGGGAGGACTCCAGCATTTCCGCCGCTCTGGAACGGGCCTTCCGGAAACGTGAGATCAACGTGATCACGAGGGCCGTCATGTCGGGCTGCCGGACAGACGAGTCCGGCGTACGGATGGAGCTAGCAGAAGGGCAGCAGCTGGAGGCGGAGCTCATGCTGGTTGCGGTCGGCCGCGGGCCGCAGACCAGTGGCCTCGGCTATGAGGAGGCCGGAGTCGAACTGGATGGCGGGTTCGTCAGGGTCAACGAACGACTCCAGACATCGATCTCCCAGGTGTATGCGGTGGGCGACGTGGTGCGTGGCCTGCAGCTGGCGCATCGAGGTTTTGCGCACGGCATCTTCGTCGCCGAGCAGATCGCCCACCAGGCCGGTGTCCTCGAGCAGGCTCCGACGCCGATCGTCGATGCCGAGGTGCCACGCGTCACCTACTGCGATCCAGAAATCGCCTCCGTAGGACTTACTGAAGATGAGGCACGGACACGCTATGGCGACGTGGAGACGCTCACCTATGACCTGAGCGGCAATGGCAAGTCTCAGATCCTCAAGACCCGTGGATTGGTGAAGTTGCTGCGCCAACCGAGCGGGCCCATTATCGGCGTTCACATGATCGGTGCCCGGGTCAGCGAGCTTGTCGGCGAGGCCCAACTCATCACCAATTGGGATGCGTTCCCGACTGACGTCGCGGGGCTGATACACGCGCATCCCACGCAGAACGAGGCGCTCGGCGAAGCGCACCTTGCCCTCGCCGGCAAGCCCTTGCACTCCCATGGATAACGCATCCGACTTGAACTTGCCTAGACCGGCAGCCGCACTGGCTCCTAGCCGACCTGCTGAGGCTAGGCTGTGGCCCACCGGCACCCATAGAGGCCCGACCGAGTTCCGCAAAGCCAGCCACTTGTGACCCTAGGCCGCAACTGAGCACCAGCACGATGAAGGAGTCCTCACAGCCATGTCGACCTCCGTAACCCTCCCAGCCCTCGGCGAAAGCGTCACGGAAGGAACCGTGAGCCGGTGGCTCAAGCAGGTCGGTGACACCGTCGAAGCCGATGAGCCACTACTGGAGGTGTCGACAGACAAGGTAGACACCGAGATCCCCTCCCCCACTTCTGGGGTGCTGTTGGAGATCAAGGCGCAGGAGGATGAGACGGTCGAAGTGGGCGCGGTGCTCGCTGTGATCGGCGAGCCGAGTGAGGCCGATGGGCATGCTGCCGCTGCACCCGAGACCCCTTCCGATGAGGCTGCCGAGGCGCCGGCCCAAGAGGAAGCCCCGCAGCAGGAAGAACAGCAGGAAGGACAGCAGGAAGAAGCCTCTCAGCAGGAAGCCCCGCAGGAAGAACAGCAGGAGGAAGCCCAGCCAGCGGAGGCTCAGCAGGAGCCCGAGAAACCAGAGGCTAGCGCCGAACCTGCTGAGACGGGAGCAC
>DATEWO010000128.1:0-20029 GCA_035257925.1 Propionibacteriaceae bacterium
GCAAACATGCGTCCAAATCGAACGTGGAACGGAGCTGGTCGCACTTCGCTCCGCCAAACGCGTCGCTGTACCTGGGTGCAGTCACGCCTCTGGTTGGCTTAGGCGGCTTGACCGAACCGCCGATCGCTCAGGATCACGCCCGCGCGTTCCAACTCTGCCTCGACGCGAATCCGCTCGATGTCGCGTTCGAAGCCAATGGAGTCGCCTTCCAATTCATGTTCGATCTCAAGCATCCCGCACGCCTGCATGAGCAGTTTGTCGTACGCGAGCCGGTTGCCCATTTGGTGGGCGGCGGAACGATGAGCGTCGGTACCCAAAATCCCCCGCAACCGCCGCAGGTCGGCGGCAAGCTGTTCTATCGGAACACCTTGCTGGTGGCGCAGTTCACGTACGGCCCGCCGATGTGCGACCGCTGAGGAGCGCCGCTCGCGCCACCGTCGTATGCCTTCGTCCCATCTTCCGACCAGCACATCGTAGAGGAGCACACTCAGAATCGGGATGAGCACCATGAGGGCGACGGCGATACCACCAAGTATTACTTGGTACAAGTCCACCGCCATGAAATAACCCTAAGTCGGGCTCCGAGGGTTCACAAGCTGCGGCCAGACCGTGAAACAAGACGTTACCTTCGTGGCGCCCGGGAGGCCGTCAGGCGACCTGTCCGAGCACCTCACGGATTTAGGCCGAGCCGCTGTTGCCGTAGACCGAAACGTGCACGTGGTCCATGTGATTGGCAGTCGGCGAACCGCGATCCGACATCGGCCGCCAGCCGTCCGAACTCCGCTGCACTGTCCAGATCTGCTGCCGGTAGATGACCTCCATTACTCCCAGGCTCTTGGCGTTGGCCCGGAGCCACTTCGCAGCGTCCCATCCGACCGTCGAATTGGAGATCATGCAGTCCAGAGCACGACCCTGTCCGTGGTAACCGCTCGAAGACCGGAGGCCAAGAAAGCTCGTGAACTGGGGGTAGCGATGACAGAGAGCGCGATGGACACGGATGGCGTCAGGGGTGAGCCCGGACTCCACCGAAGATCCTCCTGGGCACGGCGCTCCGGATATGCCCCCGCCACGGCCACTACTGCTGCTGCTACTACTCGACGCGGTGGATTTTGGCTTCGTCTTCGAGAGGTACTTGTTCTTTACCCAGCGACCTTTGCCGCGGTAGGACACGTAGCGGAATCCGTTGGTGATGGTCTTGGTGACCCTAACCTTGGTTCCCTTATCGACAACCGCCACCACAGACGCATCCCCGCTTGGCTCGGTCCGAACGTTCAGGTCGGTCGTGGCGTACCTGCGACCGATCACCTTGGGGATCGGAGCCATCGTCTCCGACACGGAAATCTTCGGCTTCCGCAGCGAGGCGATCTGGACCGGCGGTCGGCTGACGCGGCGGCTGGGCTCCTGCGTTCGTTCACTGGTCTCGCTGGGAGACGACGCGACCGATGTCGTGGAGGCCGGTGCTGGATACGCGACCTGAGGATCATCCCCCGGCATCACCGCACCAGCCACACCTACGCCCAACGCCGTTATCACTGCCGTCGGAATCGCCATTCGCGCTACACGGGCCGCAAGCGGCGGCCGCATCGCCCTTCGTGGGCGCGGTCTAGACACGTTTCGTACTCCCCCGAGAAAAATGAGACCAAAGCGTTATCTCCCGCAGGAGTCTAAACAGTTCCATCACGATTGCCCAACCCCAACCCGGGGTTTGGACTGATTTTTTTCCTCGGAAGACGAGATTTGAGGCTGCAGCTGGCAGGAATCAGGCGGATGAAAGATTGCTGCCACTGTCCACAGCTACTTTTCGTTACTTTGACCCGGCCCATGGAACGGAGGACGCACCACCCATCGCCGACGGTAGGAGCCGCAATAGCGTTGGGAACCACTTGTCGATTCCCTTGGAAGGAAGGTTGGCGACCCGTATGGCCCACTACGACGCGATCGTCATCGGAGCGGGTCAGCCCGGTCCAGGAGTTGCTGGCGCCTTGGTGGATGACGGCAAACGGGTCGCCTTGATCGAAATGGACCGCGCTGGCGGCACTTGTCTCAACCACGGCTGCAAGCCCACCAAAGCCCTTCGAGCCAGTGCCACCGTCGCCCATCAGGCTCGCCGAGCATCGGCGTACGGCGTCAACACCGGCGAGGTGACGATTGACTTCGCCGCCGCCATGGCACGGGTGCGCTCGATCACTGATCGGATGCGCGACTCGTTGGACGACTGGATCGCCGGGGTCGACGGTCTGGATCTGCTCCACGGCAGGGCCACTGTCATCACCGATCCCGCCGGCCAGCACCATCGGGTCACCGTCGACAGTCAGGATCTGACAGCGCAGCAGCTCTACCTCAACCTCGGCGCCCGCGCGACGACCCCCGCGATTCCCGGCATGGAAACTGTCGAGGCGATGACTGAGGTCGAGTTACTGGCGCTGAATGCCCTTCCCGAGCATCTGATGATCATCGGCGGCGGCTATATCGGGCTGGAGTTCGGCCAGATGTTCCGACGCTTCGGCGCGCGCGTGACCATCATCACCGGCAGCCGGGTGGCGGAGCGAGAGGACGAGGACATCTCCGCGATCATCGCGGAAATGCTGACGGAGGACGGCGTCGACATCAGGTACGGACGCCCCGCTCGGGTGGGGCCGGATGCCGGTGGCATTGAAGTGGAGCTCACCGATGGTACGACGATCGCCGGCAGTCACCTGCTGGTTGCCACCGGCCGTCGATCCAACTCCGACCTGCTCGGCCCCGACCACGGGATCGAGACTGATCAGCGCGGCTTCTTCACCATCGATGGCAGGTTTCAGACCTCAGTCAACGGTGTGTGGGCGCTAGGCGATGTCAACGGTCACGGGGCCTTCACCCACACCGCCTATCAGGACGGGCAGATCCTGTTGCATCCGCCGCGCACAGTCGACGGGCGAGTGACCATCTATGCGATGTTCACCGATCCACCGCTCGGACGGGTGGGTATGACAGTCAGCCAGGCACGCGCGTCAGGTCGGAACGTCTTGAAGAGCGAGGTGCCGATGAGCAGCATCAGCCGCGCGGTGCTGGAAGGTGAAACCACCGGGTTGATGCGAATCCTCGTCGATGCCGACACCAAGGAACTCCTCGGCGCGACAATTCTGGGTCTGCATGGAGACGACCTCATTCAGGTGATCGGAATCGCCATGCAAGCTGGAGTCCGGTATCCGGCGGTGCGCGATGCGCTGCCGATTCACCCCACGATGGCCGAGTACATCCCGTCGGCGCTTGGGGCGCTGCAGCCCTTGGACTAACTGAAGCCTTGTCAGGACTGGCCAGGTCCCAGCGTCAGACGAGTGTGACGTTCGCGTCATCCCTGAATTTGCATCACGAGTGGGTCCGAAACGCCGAACACCGCGCTCAGGCTCAAGAGATTTGGGGACGCTGGTGATGCGAAATCAGGGTGCGCTCGACCTAGCCGTCCCATCGTTGCGCCATCGCAATGCCCGCGACCGCGCGCGGCGCCCGAGGGCTGCGCTTGTAGTCCGACACGAAAGGGCTGTCGCCAATCCAGAAGCGCCAGGGCCGATCCGCCTCAACGGAGACGCCGACTCGCGGCCCGACCATGATCATCTCCGCTTCGCCTGCTGGAACCTCCAGGGTCACCGGTCCGTCGCCAAGCAGGTCGCACCCCTTGTGCTCGGCATGCAGGCCGAGTGCCTGGCAGAGCCGCCCTGGACCGCGAGCAAGATTGCGGTCGCTTGCCTGGCCGCGTCGCGACCTGGCCACTTCGAGGCCCTCGATCACTTCGCCGGCCCGCATCAACACCCCGCAGCCGACTCCCTCGGGCCCGCAGCTGACATTCCCGGCCCAGTGCATCCCGTAGGTGAAGTAAAGGTAGAGGTGGCCCGGAGGGCCGAACATGACGGCATTGCGGGCAGTGCGACCGCGATAGGCATGCGATGCCGGGTCAGTGGCACCGTCGTACGCCTCGAGCTCAGTCAGCCGGACCGCCACCGGTCCGTGTCGTATCACCGCACCAAGGAGCCGGGGCGCCACCTGTTCGACCGGCTGGCAGAGATCAGGTTTCACTTGAGCACCTCGACGGTTCCTGCCGTCCCGTCCACTCGCACCCGATCGCCGGTCTTGAGGCGCATGGTGGCGTTGCCACAACCCACGACCGCCGGAATGCCAAGCTCGCGCGCGACGATCGCAGCGTGGGAGAGGGGTGCGCCGACGTCGGTGATGACTGCAGCAGCGCGGGGAAAAATCGGTGTCCAACCTACGTTGGTTATCGTCGTGACGAGCACCTCCCCAGGTTGTAGCGCGGCACCCTCAGCCGCCTCGCTGAGCACCCGCACTGGCGCCTCGACAACTCCGGCCGACCCCGGGAAGCCGCGCACTGCGACATTGGCTTCGCTCAGACTGCCCTCGATGTAGATGTCCGAGCGCCGGTTCGGATCAGCCGCCCACACATAAGGGTTGAACGTGCCGCGGATCAGTGCTGGATACTTCGGCAGCGCCGAGTAGCCCTGGTACGCCGCGCGGCGGCGATTGATCAAGGTCGAGCTGATCGTCTCACCCTGCAGCACGCGAACGATCTCCGCCTTGTCGAGAAAGAAGATGTCGTCGCCCAGTCCAGTGAGTTCGCCGGCCCGGAGGGCGTACGCGCGGAGCACCCAGAAGTACCTGATCACTTCCGACCGGGCCCGCTCCCGATCCCGGGAGATCTTGGCCCAAACCCGCAGCTGGTGATGCAAGATCCGGGCATGCACCGGGTGGCGCTGCTCCAACTCGACCCAGGCTTGGTGGCGCTTCTGCTCCTGAGTGCCAAGCATGTCCCGATAACTGGTCGCCGCGGTTGCGCGCGCGGCTAGCTGCGCGTCGATCCAGTGGGGGTCCTCGCCAGATCGCGGCAGTGAGATCTCAAACTCATGCGGTCCGCGGTGACCATAGCGCCGATTGAACGTGCCACGATCGATCTCGCCCGCGGCCAGCTGCTCGAGGCCGTCCAGCAGTCCGAGACTCGCCAACTGCCCAGCCTGCGCGCCCAGCCCAGCGGTCAGAGCGTTCGCCGCCGCGTCGCCGACCAAGCTCTGCAGTCGCTTTCGCGTGGTGATGAACGAGGCGCCACTGGATCGGGTGGCCGCGGACAGCATCCAGCTCACTCGATGGAACTCAGGGCTGAGCACTTCAGTCCACAGATCCGCAAGCTCGACCGGCGAGTCAACCGCGGCAATGTCGGTCCGCCGGCGATCACACAACGCCGGATGCTCCGCGAGGTAGGCATCCAACACTCTGGCGTCGCGGCGGGCCTCCCCGATCACGTGCAGTGCCATCGGCAACACCGCGCGGATGATGTCTCGTTTGCGTGCCCTGACTGGCGGGATTTCAAGATCATCTGGCAATCGCCCGAAGACTTCCTCGGTCAGGCTGCGATAGCTCCGCTGATTGACCCCTACCGCGCCAGACAACGTCACCAGCACGCTGATATTGAGGTAGATCCGCCCGCCGATGCGACCGTAGCCAACGTAGGGCGGGATGGAGGCGGTCGCCATCGCGTCGGTGAGGAATACCTGCACCATCGACCAGGTCGCCGGTGTCATCACATCCGGAATGGCCTCACCTACGTTGGTATTGGTCCATAGGAAGTCGCCGGAGCGGCTGTCGTTCCACGGATCAGGGTGGATCGCACTGGTGATTGGCCTGGCCTGCAGCACGAAAAGTTGATCACCTGTGCGGCACCACTCGATGTCCATCGGATTCTTGAAGAGATCCTCGACCATGATCGCAAGATCGACCAGGCGTAGCGTTTGCGATTCGATCAAGGCGGGAGCGTTCTGCCGATCCCTCGGCACCGGCCCCACAGTCGTG
Organism: Propionibacteriaceae bacterium; assembly: GCA_035257925.1. Lineage (GTDB taxonomy): Bacteria > Actinomycetota > Actinomycetes > Propionibacteriales > Propionibacteriaceae > Microlunatus. Next base: position 5,836 of record DATEWO010000128.1, read on the forward strand.
CCGCCGTCAGTGATCTGGGTCATGACGGTCTTGGTATTGATCACGGTGCGAATGATCCGCCGTGAGGCACGCTCGACAGTGATGGTGTCCGGAGTCACCTGTCCGCCAACGACCGCCTCGCCCAGACCCCAGGCGGCGTTGATCTCGATCATGGCATCGTCCCCAGTTACCGGATCGGCGGTGAATGCGATTCCTGACACCTCCGCGTCGATGAGTTCCTGTACCACGATCGCAAGGCTGATCTTGTCGGGCTCGATCTGGTGTTGCGCCCGATAGGTCATGGCGCGAGCAGTCCATAATGAGGCCCAGCAGCGGCGTACTGCCTCCAGAAGTTGATCAATTCCAGAGACATTGAGGAAGGACTCCTGCTGCCCAGCAAAGGAGGCCTCAGGCAGGTCCTCCGCGGTCGCAGAGGAGCGGACGGCCACCGGTGGCGAACCCAACCGTTGATAGGCCCGCACGATGTCAGCCGCCACCGCAGGCGGGATCTCCTTGCCGGTGATCAGGGCCGCAATACTCGCTGCCGCCCGATCGGTTGCCTGGTTTGCCGGATCGTTGATGGTTGCTAGCTGGAGCTTGATCAGGTCGCCGAGATGATTCTCGGCGATGAAGTCGTCGTACGCGGCCGTCGTGACGTGAAATCCGTTCGGCACCGGCAATCCCGCTGCCGCCAGTCGGGCCAAGGACTGGCCCTTGCCACCGATCTCGGAGAGGCCGAGGCCCTCATCGGCGAGAGCGCGAATGTAGGTTGCGGCCATTTTTCGGGGTGCCTAGTGTCGCTTCACTAGTCGAGGCTGACCCACTCCCCGCTTGCCGCCGACCGCAGCATCGCGTCGCAGATTTCTGCGGCCCGGGCTCCATCCGCGAAGGTAGGTAGGCCCTCAGGAACCTGACCGTTGCCGGCATAAGCATCCACAGCGGCGTAGGAGTCAGCAACATAGTTCTCAAAGCATTGGGCGTAGCCTTGGGCGTGACCTGCAGGCAGCATAGAGAGCCGTCGCTGCTCGGTGGAGCCCTGGTTGGGATCACGCACCAGTAGTTGCGAGCCGGTCTCCTGACCGATCCACAGCTGCTCGGGCAGCTCTTGATCGAAGACTGCGCTCTGGTGCATGCCGTCCACCTCAATCCAGAGGCGGTTCTTGCGGCCGGCACTGAGCTGGCTGATCACCGCGGAACCGGCGACGTCGTTCGCCGTGCGGAACATGATCAAGGCGCTGTCTTCGGTCTGCACGTCAACCAGCGGCGCGTCGCTCTCCGCCGCGCTCATGGTGGCGGCGGTCGCGGCTGGGCGCTGCTTGATCGTGATGGACGTAGTCGCGACGAGTCGGGCGATCCGGTCACCGGTCACCCACTCCATGAGATCGCACCAATGCGAGCCGATGTCTCCGAACGCTCGAGACGGTCCGCCCGCCTCGGGATCGACTCGCCAGCTGGTGGCCTTGGGGTTGAGCAACCAGTCCTGCAGATAGCTGCCGTGAATCAGGTTGATCCCGCCGAACTCCTCAGACCCCACCCGCGCCCGCATCTCACACGCCATCGGGTGGAACCGGTAGGCGAACGGGATGGTATTGACCACACCGGTCTCCTCGGCAACCCGTGCCGCCAGCTGTGCATCGTCCAAGCTGACGCCGAGAGGCTTCTCGCAGAGCACATGCTTGCCGGCCTTCATCAAAACGACCGCGTACGGAACGTGGGAGGCGTTCGGCGTACAGACGTGCACGACCTCCGCTTTGCTCTCCGCGACTTCCTCGATACTGCCGTATGCCTGCTCGACCCCCCAGGCCTCGGCGACCTCCCGAGAGCGGTCCGGGCTGGATGCCATCACCCCGAGTATCTCGGCTCCTGCCAGCACCGCGGCCCGCCGGTGCACCTCGCCGATCATGCCGGCACCTAGAATCGCCACCTGCTTCGCCTTTGCAGCCTCCATGCCGGAAAGATTAGTTCCGTCGATTCGCCTGCTCCCGGCGACCGTGCAAAATGACCGTGTGACAGCGGCTCGGATCCTGGTGGTCGAGGACAGCAACGCCATTCGTGTGCCGGTTGTCACTGCGTTGTCCGCCCAGGGTTTCGAGCTCGCCTCGGCGGCTGACGGAAGCGAGCTTGAAAGACTGCTGCCATCCTTTGCGCCGGACCTTGTGGTCTTGGATGTGATGCTGCCGGGCCGCGATGGCTTCGAATTGCTCCAGGTGGTGCGCCGAACCAGCACCGCGGCGGTGTTGATGTTGACGGCTCGGGACAGCCTCGCCGACCGGCTGCACGGCTTGACTGGCGGCGCCGACGACTATCTGGTCAAGCCTTTCGCTATGGCTGAGCTGGTAGCACGGATCCACGCGGTGCTACGGCGCAGCCGGCCCGGCGGCAGCTCGATCTCCATCGACGACCTGGTGATCAACGACGACGCCACGCTGGTGCAACGTTGCGGGGAGTCTCTCGATCTCACTGATACCGAACGGCGGCTGCTCGGCTACCTTGCTGCACATCGAGACAGAGTGGTGAGCAAGACCCAGATCTTGACCGCGGTCTGGGGTTACGACGGTTTTGACGAGAACGTGGTCGAGGTGCATGTCTCCTCGCTACGTCGCAAGCTCGAGGCAGGCGGGCGCTCGCGACTTGTGCACACCGTACGGGGGCGCGGCTACCTGCTCGGAACGACAACGTGATCGAAAACGCCCGTCCCGCAGGGCAAGCCCAGAACCGGTTGAATACTGTCTCGCTCAGGCTGCGGGTCACCGCCGCGGTGATGATCGTCCTCGCGGTGATGTTGGTGCTGCTCAGCATCGCGGTCAATGCGATCTTTGTCGCACAGTCCAATCGAAACCTCGATGCCCTGCTCGCAGGTCAGGCGCAGCTCGCCCGACAACTGGCTCGATCGGGGGCCGGGCCACAGCAGATCGTGAATCGGATGCAGGCCGGTGGGGTACAGGCGTATCTGGTGCTGCGGAACGGGACTGAGTTCGGCACGCCGATCACCAGCACCGCCGCGATCAAGACAACCACAGTCACCCTCAATGCACCCTCGCGGGTGGATGGCGCGAGCCTCACCCTCGCCGTTGACGCGGCGCTTGTTTCAGAAGCGCGGCGTACTCTGCGCCGGGTTCTGATGATCACTGGGGTGATCGCCTTGGCGGTCAGTGCTGTGCTGGTCGCTGCGGCAGTCCGTGTCGCCTTGCGGCCGCTCGACTCGATGGCCGCATTGGCCAAGACCATTAGTCAGGGCAACCGGGGCTACCGGCTGGCGCCGACTCGTACCGACACCGAACTTGGCCAGACTGCCCAGGCCTTCGACGAAATGCTGGACGAACTCGAAGGCGCGGAGAGACGGGCGCAACAAGCGGAGGAACGCACCCGAGCCTTTCTGGCTGATGCGGCGCATGAGCTGCGGACCCCGATCGCCGGCGTACAGGCCGCGGCCGAAACGATGCTGCACCACGATGATCAGCTCGATCGTGATGAGCGCCAGCACCTGCAGGCATTGCTGGTACGGGAGGCCGAGCGCGCCGGCGCTCTCATCTCGGATCTGCTTGCCGCGGCCCGTCTCGACGCCGGGATCGATCTTGATCTGGCTCCGATCTCACTGCGGACACTGGTGCACAGCGAGCTCGATCGGGTGCGGCTGCTGCAGCCCGAGGCGACTGTGACGATGAGCGGACCGGAGGTCATCGCCCGGGCTGATGCCGCCAAGGTCAGTAGCATCCTCCGCAACGTGATCGACAACGCCATGCGGGCAGCCGGACCCCAGGGCAAGTTGCATGTGGTGGTACGCGAGCACGATCAATTTGCGATCGCCGAATTCTGGGACTCCGGTCCCGGAGTTCCGCCGTCGGAGCGAGAACGGATCTTCCAACGGCTGGTACGGCTTGATCATGGTCGGGCAGGAGATGCGGGCGGCTCTGGTCTCGGGCTGGCGATCGCGCGCGGCTACGCCCGGGCACACGGAGGAGATCTCAGCTGCGAGGAACCACACGGCCTCGGCGCCATGTTCCGGCTGGTACTCCCGCTGGAACCGCGGCAGGTGGGAGTCCACTAGGCGGCGAAGGACCTTTCTCGGCACCTGGCACCCCTCGCTTAGACGTCACATGAGCTGCAGATCGTGCGGAGTCCAACGAAGTGATGCTCAGTGTGAATCACCGGCGGGGGATCTCGAGGCGGATGTCACCGAGGCCGCGGGCAACGAGCACGGTGCCGCCCGACGGAGTAGTCCAGCCAGAGGCCAATTCGTCCCAGATCCGGAATGCGCGCTGATCACAGGCGACGGTGACCGTACGCTCCTCGCCGGGCACCACTTCGTCGGCGACGGCATACCCCACGAGCCGTACCGGTGCGGATCCCTCCGGCCGCCAGTAGACCTGAACCACCTCGCGCGACGGACGATCGGCAGAGTTGGCAAGCACCACCGTGACCGACTCGCCGTCACCGTCGCGTAGCTGCTCGGCAGAGCGATAGTCCCAGACACCCCAGCCGAGCCCGGCACCAAACCAAAAGGCCGGCTGCACACTCGATCCGTACCACCCGCGATAGCCCAGGTGTGTGCCCTCGGTGTAGTCCAAGGCGCCGTCCTGCGGGGTGACGCTCCAGGCCGGACCGTCACCGTTGGCTACCGGGAAGGTCGTCACCAGGCGGCCAGTCGGCTCGGCCCTGCCCAGCAACACGTCAGCGACGGCGTGACCGCCTTCCTGCCCGGGCAGACCGATCCACAGCACAGCATCCACCTGGTCCAGCCAAGGCATCAGTACAGGCGTCGCCGAGTTGATCACTACCACCGTACGCCGCGCGGCACCCGCCACGGCACGAACAAGATCATCTTGTAGGCCCGGCAAGGCCAGCGTGCTCTTGTCAATGGCCTCCGTCTCCTGCTCGGCGGTCAGACCGACGACGACGATCGCTGGCTCCGCATCCCGAGCTGCCTGCGCCGCTTCGGTGATCAACTGCTCATCGGGCGGAGCCACCGGCTGGACTACCAGCCCGGCCAACGAGATCCGTTCGGAGACCATTAGCCGGGCCACCAGGATCCGGCCTGGCGCCGCTTCCACCACGTGAGTCCAGCTCGGCGGCGCCATGAAGCCCACCTCTGGCAAGTCGCCGGGGAGCAGGGCGGTCGCAAACGCATACGTCTCGTCGCCGTAGCTCAGCGTCCACTCACCGATTCCGCGTACGCCTACCAACAATGGCGTGCCGGGAGGCGCGACCAGCTCGGCGGAAAGCTCCAGCACACGCGCTCCCTCATGCGGTCCGCTCGTCATGCCGAGCAGGAACTCGCCGACTTCGCTACTCGTCGATGCACGCTCCGCGCCCGCGGCGTCGAAGCTGGTGATCCGCATTCCCGGCCGGCCGGTCTGTGGATCGATGATCGCCTCCGGCGCAGCAACGGCTGGGTTGTGACGTACCGCGACGCCATCCAGTACCCGCACTCGGTCGGTACCGAGAGCTTCAGTCAGCCCGTCGGCGATCGATATCTGATGCGGCGGACGGACCGAGGCTGAACCCCCGCCCTGCAGCGTCGTCTCCACTGCGTGCCGCCCGATCACCACCAACGGTGAGTGATCTGTGATCAGAGAACTCTGCAACGGCAAGATGTGCTGACCCTTGAGCAACACCATCCCGGCCGTTGCCAGATTTCGCAGGCTCAGCCGCATCGGAGGTGAGCTGGGCTCGACCACCGGACCAAGTGCGGCCGTCCGCTCGGGAGGAATGCCGTGCAGCGCGCCGACCCGTCCGGCCAGTCTGAGCAGTCGTGACAGATGATCGTCGATCGTCGCCTCTGACACAGCACCCGAACGCACCGCCGCCACAAGCTGATCGCCCCAAGGCCCTGCCGGCCCCGGCATCACCAGATCAAGTCCACCATTGGCAGCCGGTGCGGCAGTCTTGGTGGCTCCCCAGTCCGACATCAACAGACCGTCCCAACCCCACTCGGACTTGAGAACGCCATTGTTCAGCTCGTCCTGCTCAGTAGCAGCGACACCGTTGACGTCGTTGTAGGCGGCCATGATCGTCCAGGGATGCGCATCCGCAACACAGATCTCGAACGGCAGCAGATAAAGCTCACGGAGCGCCGCCTCAGAAACCCGCACGTTCACAGTGCGTCGCTGGGTCTCCGATTCGTTTGCAACATAGTGCTTGACGCACGCGCCAATGCCGTAGCGCTGGACGCCGCGGACGTAGGCAGCAGCCAACCGGCCACTCAGCAGAGGGTCCTCGGCGTACGCCTCAAACAGCCGGCCACCAAGTGGAGAGCGGTGCAGATTCACCGTTGGCCCCAGGACGACATCGACATGCTGGGAGCGGCCTTCACCGGCGAGCATTTCACCGACCCGCTCGGCGGCCACCTCATCCCAGGCCTGTGCGAGCAGCGTCGCATTGGGAAACAACGCGACCTGCTTGCCGCCTACGAACTCGCTGCCGCGGACTCCGGTCGGACCATCACTGAAGATCATCGGGCGCAGCCCGACAGCGTCATTCCCGTGCAAGGAGAAGGCGGCAGCGCCGGTGAGCAACTGCACCTTGCTTTCGAGATCGAGCTCGCGTACTGCCCGAATGATCACGTCGGCAATGGCACTAGCTGAGGCTTCGTTGCCCTGGGTCATCCGGCTCTCCTTCGTTCGCGGCCCGGTTTGCCCACCGACTCAGGCTCGAGAAGTACCAGCTAATCAGCGATTACGCAGCATCGACACCAGTTCGGACTTGTTCTTGCCGGAGTACCCCGACAAGCCCAGCTCTTTGGCCCGCTTGCGCAGATCTTCAACCTTCCAGTCCTCATACGAGCCCGACTTGCCGCCCTTCTTGCCAACCGAGGACCGGCTACCCGCCGCCGATGCGTTGGCGATGCGAGCGGCTTTCTCCTTGGACCCACCTTGATCACGAATCGCCTCGTAGACCTTGTCGTCCTTGACGCTGGGCCCCGGCTTCTTCTTGCCTGGCATGATCGTCTCCCTTCAGACGCTCTTGTCTTGACCGCGACGGAAAGACCGAAGGACCACCGGCAGCGCGGCGAGGACGATCAACACAAGCAGCGTCACGCCAGCGACGATGAATGCCGCGCGACGATCGACTACCAGATCGAAGATCAACAGCACCGTCCCGATCAACATGATCCCGACGCCCAGCAACATGATCCGCATGATGACGTGCGCTGCCTGCACGATGAGCATCTTGGCGCCTTCGCGGAACATGCTCCGGTGCAGGCTCACCGGCGCTAACCCGAGTGCGGTAGTCAACACGGCAGCCGTGACGAGGATGAGATAGACCCGAACCTGGAATGTGGTCAGGTCAATGAACCTTGCCTGAAACGCAATGGTGAGCAGGAACCCGGTAAAGATCTGGGTCCCCGTCTGCGTCACCCGCAGTTCCTGTAGGATCTCGTTCCAATTGCGATCCATGCGTTCGTTCAGAGATTCATCGCGGCCATCCGTCGAGTCGACGTCATCGATGACATCCCTGCCCCGGTTGTCGGTCATCTCAGCTCATCACCCCTGTTCTCTTACAGTGTTTAAACCCCAACGGCTCGGTACCCAAACAGCGCGGTAACAGGGCCGCTGACCGTGCGATCTGCACTCATGTCATGCTGAGCCCTGGCCCATCTGTCCTCGTCAGACCGGTGGGCCGCCACATGTGTCCCTAGAGCAGGGTACGGCTCAGGAGTTGCCGACAATTTGCTCGATGATCGCGGTCGTGGAGACTGACGGCGTACGCGGTAGGTAAACCACCTGACAGATGTCGTTAAGGTAGTCGAACTTGCCTGACCAGTCGTCGCCCATCACCAAGATGTCGGCCTGGTGTTCCAGCACATAGTCTCGCTTCTGCTCCAGGCTCTCCTCGATGAACACCGCATCGACAGCCTTGACGTTGGCAACGATCTCGAGGCGTTCTTCCTGGCTGAAGACCGGATTCCGCCCCTTCTTTGCGAGGTTGAGCTGGTCCGAGGACACCCCCACCACGAGCCGATCACCAAGGGCGGCCGACCGGTTCAGCACGCGTACATGGCCGACATGGAACACGTCGAATGTGCCGAAGGTGATCACAGTCTTGCCGGCCACGTCAACTCCTCCGCTGCGCAGGGTTCGTTCCCGCCAACCCTATGGTCTCGGCCGCCAGTCATTGGAGATCCCAGCGCTGACTGACGCTTATCCCCCGAGAGATCATCCGGGTGCTTCAGGAGGGCGGGTGAAGACTGCACGCCAGTGATGCATTCCGGGAGGATCCTGGACCAATTCCAGACTCAACACCTCCAGACCCTCGACTGCATAGGACTCAATGTCGGCGCGGCTGAGCGGCCACGGCGGCCCATCGACTGGCTCCTCACCTTCGCGTGCGACCGCCAGGACGAGCAACTTGCCTGCGGGTGCGACGAAGCGGCCGACGTGGAGGACGACGGTGGGCCGCAGGCGTACCGGCAGGGACTGCGTGGTGTAGGTCTCCACCACAAGATCGAAATGGTGACGCCACTCGGCCGGCGGATTCAGTAGGTCGGCAACCCGGAAGTCCACCGGTGTGGCCGGGAAGCGGCGCCGTGCGGACTCGATTGCAGATCTGGAGATGTCGAATGCGATGACGCGATATCCGTGCGCAGCCAGGAACGCAGCATCTTCACCGAGTCCCGAACCCACGACCAAAGTGCGACGCGCCGAGCTGGCCGCTTGCTGCTCGATCCACTCCACCAGTAGCGGGTGGGGTGCTCGACGGTCCCAAGGCACGATGGCCTGCCCCTGAGCAGCGTCGGCGTAGAGGCGCTCGAACCAGCCAGTCGGATCACCGTTCCGAAGCGCCTCACCCGACAGCCGACGCACGTCTTTGTCCGGATCCTGTGCCGTCATGGCCCCTATCCTGGCGGACGCGGATTTGCACCAGGCGGGTTGGGCTCGCTGGCTACTGCGGGCTGAGCTCCTCGAAGCCTGGCAGGTATCCGCCGACAGGCTCAGGCTCAGGCTCAGGGCACATCTCAGCTCAGGTCGGCCAACGCCAGCTCGAGTTGATCGAGACCGTGATCGAGCTGCGCTTCACTCATCACCAGAGGCGGAGCCAGCCGGAGCGTGGAGCCGTGCGTGTCCTTGGCCAGCACGCGCCGCCGTGCCAGCGCCTCACAAACATCACGCCCGGTGCCAAGGCGGGGATCAACGTCAACACCGGCCCACAAGCCGCGCGAGCGGAATGCGACCACGCCACGACCGAGCATGCCGTCCAGCCGGTCACGGAGCTGAACGCCAAGCCTGGTGGCGCGCTCCTGGTAGTAGCCGCTTTCCAGCAGTCGCACCACAGCTTGCCCGATGGCGCAGGCAAGCGCGTTGCCACCGAAGGTGCTGCCGTGCTGACCAGGCTTCAGAACCCCCAGCACATCATGATCAGCAACGACGGCGGACAGCGGCACGATGCCACCACCCAGCGCCTTGCCCAGCAGATAGACGTCAGCCGTGACGTTCTCGTGCTCCAAGGCGAGCGTCCGTCCGGTACGGCCCAGCCCGGACTGGATCTCATCAGCCATGAACAGCACCCGATGTTGGCGGGTCAGCTCGCGCACTCCGGGCAGATAGCCCGCTGGCGGGATCCGTACGCCCGACTCCCCCTGGATCGGCTCCAACAGGACTGCGACGACATCATCGGTGATCGCGTTGCGGAGCGCTTCAAGATCCCCGTACGGGACCGAGACGAAGCCTGGAGTGTACGGTCCGTAATGATCATGTGCCAGTGGATCGTCGGAGAAGCTGATGATGGTGGTGGTCCGGCCGTGGAAGTTGCCGGTAGCAACGATGATCACCGCTCGGCCATCTGGCACGCCCTTGACCTCGTAACCCCACTTGCGTGCCACCTTGATCGCGGACTCCACGGCTTCGGCGCCGCTGTTCATCGGCAACACCATGTCCTTGCCGATCAACCTCGCGAGCCCTTCTGCAAAGGGAGCCAGCTGATCGTGATGGAACGCTCGCGAGGTCAACGTAAGTCGCTTGAGCTGGTCCGTGGCGGCCGCGACAAGCGCTGGGTGACAATGCCCGAAGTTCGCTGCCGAGTACGCCGCGAGGAAATCCAGGTACTGCTCACCGTCACTATCGGTGAGCACCGCGCCCGATCCGCTTGCCACCACAACATCCAGTGGGTGGTAGTTGTGAGCGACGTGTTCATCCTCGATCTGCAGCAGCTGAGTGGCTTGGCTGAGGGTTTGGTCGGTTGTGATCACGATGATGTCCTACCGAGGAGTTGGAGTGGGACGAGTTGTGCAATGCGCGCCGGCCTGATCTCTTGGGTGCAACACTTCACGCTGCCACCACCCTTGATCAGCTCGCTGAGGTCCACCGAGATAGGCCAGTAGCCGGCTCCGGCAAGCAACTCACGCAGCTGATGGGCACCCGCGGGAATGAAGACATGCAGTCCGTCGCTGACCGCGTTGAGCCCGAAGGCGTACGCGTCCTGCTCGCTCGCAATGAGAGCATCAGGGAACAGTCGCTGCAGCAGCCGGCGGCTCCGCTGACTGAATGCATCCGGGTAGTAAGCAATGTGATCACGCTCATCGTCGAGGACTGCCAGAGCAAGATCGAGGTGGAAGAGCCGGGGGTCGACCAGCTCAAGGCTGATCACCTCACGACCAGTAAGCGTGGCTAACTCGCGATGCGCCTCCCGCGTTGTCCGGAAGCCGTAACCGGCAAGGACCCGCCCCGACAACACGGCGAAATCGCCCTCAGCCTCATTGATCGCCATGGCTGGCTGTACGTCTCCCCCGCCGTACAGGGTGCTGTTCTGCAGATGCCATGCGGCGTGAATGGCAGCTTCCGCGGCACGCTCTGGATTGGCGAATCTGGCCGACAACGTACGGCCATCCACCACAGTGGCGCCGTTGGCGGCATAGACCATGTCGGGCAGGTCGGCCAGCGGCTCCAAGAGGTCCACTCGATGGCCTGTCGAGCGATAGGCGTCAACCAGTCCTGACCACTGCCGCATGGCCCGGGCACGATCCACCTGGCCGCTGGGATCCATCCATGGGTTGATCGCATAGGTCACGTCGAAGTACGTCGGCGGGCACATCAGATAGTGCCGAAGCGTCGGATGCCGAACGGGGTGCCCGACGCGGTTCAGCACTGTAGTTGTCACCCTTGAAGGGTAGGGTCCCAGCGGGCGCAAGTCAGATAGTGTGATCAATGAAAGCGAGGAGACTGTATTGCGTCTTGACGAAATAGATCACAAGATCCTTGCGCGGCTAACCGACCACGGTCGCGAGAGCTTTGCCATGCTCGGGCATCACATCGGGCTGTCCACAGCCGCCACCAAACGACGGGTTGATCGGCTCCGCCAAAGCGGTGTGATCCGGCGTTTCACTGCCGATGTCGAGCCTGCAGCGCTGGGCTGGACGATCGAGGCCTTTGTCGAGGTCTACTGCGAGGGACGGGTGCCACCAGATCGGATGCGGGAAATGGTGAGCACCATTCCAGAGGTCGCTGAGGCGTATACGGTCACTGGTGAGGCCGACGGAATCCTTCGCGTCCGGGCTGCGGACACGGACCATTTCGAGAAGGTGCTCGGCATCATTCGCAACCACCCGGGCGTGTCTCGTACCCGATCATCTCTGGTCCTCTCCCGACTCTGACGTCAAGCACGCAAGGGAATTCTGCCGTACACCCAAGGCCTGCCTCGCCCTCATTCCCAATCAGATCCGGGACGCGGCCCACCGTGCTGAGTGATGCGTTAAGTTCAGCAGAGTGAGGCTGAAGCAGTGACCGACACCGGTCCTCCGCCGGTGCGCCGGATCCGGATCACCGACTTCTTCACCGCAAAGCGCCAACACGAACGCTGGGCGATGCTCACCAGTTATGACCAATACACCGCCGAGCTGTTCGACGAGGCCGGTGTCTGGGCGCTGCTCGTCGGTGACTCGGCCGCCAACAATGTCTACGCCTACGACACCACCCTGCCGGTTACGGTCGATGAGTTGCTGCCGCTGGTGCGTGCCGTGGTGAAGTCCACCAAGCGCGCTTTCGTGATCGCTGACCTGCCCTTCGGCTCGTATGAGGATGGACCTTCGCAGGCCTTGGAGACCGCGATCCGCTTCATGAAGGAGGGCGGCTGTCACGCTGTGAAGTTCGAGGGTGGGGTACGGGTAGCTGAACAAATCCGCAAGGTCACTGACGCGGGCATCCCGGTCATGGGCCATATCGGCTTTACTCCTCAGAGCGAACACCAGCTCGGCGGATATCGGGTGCAAGGCCGGGGTGATGACGCTCGACAGCTGCTTGACGATGCGCGCGCCGTAGCAGCGGCCGGGGCGTTCGGTGTGGTTCTGGAGATGGTGCCCGGGGAGCTGGCACGACAGGTCACCGCAGAACTCGACATCCCGACGGTGGGCATCGGCGCCGGCCCGGACTGCGACGCGCAAGTCCTCGTCTGGCAAGACATGGCGGGACTGCGGTCTGGCAGGATGCAACGCTTTGTCAAGCAATACGCCAACCTGGCCAAGATCATTGGCGACGCGGCCGCCGCGTACGTCGAGGATGTCAGGAACGGCACCTTTCCTAATGAGCAACACACGTTCGCTACGACGATTCCTAGTTCAGAGGCCAAGTCATGAAGACCGCTCATAGCCTTGCCGAGTACGCCGCACTTCGCAGCGCACTCGACGGGCCCGCTGCCCCCAGCGTTGCCTATGTGCCCACGATGGGCGCCTTGCACGACGGCCATCGTTCACTTATCAAGTTGGCCAAGGCACGTGGTGGCCTGGTCGTCGTCAGCATCTTCGTCAATCCACTGCAATTCGGTCCTGGCGAGGACTATGCCCGGTACCCACGGCCCCTCGAGGACGATCTCCAGGTCTGTGAGGCCGATGGGGTGGACATCGTCTTGGTGCCGAGTGTCACCGAGCTCTACCCAGCGGGACGGCAGGTCACTGTAGACGCCGGCGCCCTTGGTTCTGTCCTCGAGGGACATTCCCGCCCCGGTCACTTCAATGGAGTGCTCACCGTGGTACTGAAGTTGTTCAACATCATCCGGCCGCAGGTTGCCGTCTTCGGCGAAAAGGATGCGCAGCAACTCGCCTGCATCCAGCGAATGGTGATCGATCTGAACCTCGCAGTTGAGATCGTCGGCGCACCTATCGTCCGGGAGCCCGATGGGCTGGCTTTGTCGAGCCGCAACGTCTTCCTCAGTGCGAGCGAACGTGCGGTTGCGCGAAGTCTTTCGGCCGCGCTGGAGAAAGCGGCAACGCAAGGCTCGGTCCGCTCAGCCCGGGCAGCAGCGTACGAGGTCTTGGATCGGGCGGAGGCAGAGCCGTCCTTTGAACTCGACTACGCCACAATCGTCAACCCCTCCACGTTCGCCGAGGTGCCAGATGATCATGTTGGACTTGCTACCTTCGTCGTTGCCGCACGGGTCGGTGGAACGCGGTTGATCGACAACACGACGATCAACTTCGCACCAGCACCGTGGGGCTGATCTTCCTAGCGCGGACCCGTGGATCTCCAGACTGCAGCCGACGAGCTCTACGCGCTCTCACCTGATGACTTCATCGAGCGACGAAAACAGCTCGTCGCGGAGGCCCGTCAGGCGCGAGACCGCGAGCTCGCCACTCAGATCAACCAGCTCCGGCGGCCCACCCGCAGTGCCTGGCTGATCAACCTGCTCGCTCGCCATGAATCGGAGGCGGTAACCGCGCTATTCGAACTCGGCACCGCGCTTCAGGACGCCCAGCAACGAATGGCGGGAGATGAGCTGCGCCAGCTCTCTGCTGAGCGTCGCAAGACGGTGGACACCCTGGCACGCCGTGCGATCGAGCTAGGCCGTGAACAGGGTTACAGCGCGCCGGAGGGAGCGGTACAGGAGGTCGGCCAGACATTGCAGTCCGGCTTAGGCGACCCGGAGATCGCTGATCTGATGCGCGCTGGGCACCTGACTCAGGCTGTAACCTACGGTGGTTTCGGACCTACTGATCTGGCGTCCGCCCTTGGAGCGTCGCATCCGACGAAGGCACCCAGCCAACCAAAGGAAAAAGCGACCGCGACAGAGCCGGCTCCCGCACTAGATCCAAAGCAGCGTCGGCAAGCCGAAAAAGCGGCGAAGGATGCCCGGGAGCGGGCAACCTCCACCCGTAAGGCTGCAGAGTCAGCGGAGGCGGAGGCTGAAGCAGCCACCCAACGTGCGGACGAGCTGGCCGACCAGGTTGAGTCTCTGCGCAGCCAGCTCAGGCAGGCAGAGGCTGCCGAGCGAGAGGCCCGGGAGACGGCGC
>DATEWO010000129.1:0-5812 GCA_035257925.1 Propionibacteriaceae bacterium
GTTTGATCATGACTGTATGGGTGGTGGCGCCCCTCGATCGCATGCACTTGTTGCTCTGGGCCCGTGAGTGCGAGATCATCACCGTGCCGAATCGGGTCGATCGGCACATCCAACGAGGAGGGCAACAATGAGCGTCTACCGGGTGATCGACGTCGTCGGCACAAGCACCACCTCCTGGGAGGAGGCTGCCGCTGAGGCGATCAACACGGCGCGCCAATCGGTCCGGGACATTCGGGTCGCCGAGGTCGTCAAGCAGGACATTCATGTCGGGGACGGCGGCGAGCTCATCTATCGCACGAAGATCCAGCTGTCCTTCAAGTACGAGAGCGGGTCGTAGGGCGGCGTCAGCCGCGCCTCATCGTTCGGGCTGCGGAAGATGGGCGACCGCGGCGGCGTGGTCGCTTACTGATGATCATCTAGGTACTCGGCGGCGACTCGCTTCGGTACCACCATCCGCCATGCGTCGACTACGAGTTCGCGCATCTCCGCTTCGTCGATCGCGTCCAACCGCACCCGCACCCAGTTGTAACGCATGTCGGATGGAATCGGCATGAAGAACTTCTCTGGCTGGGCGGCGACCAACGCGGCGCGCTCGACCTTCGGAAAGCCGAAGCCCATCGACCGCTCGTCCCGGCTGAGCGCCACGTAGACGATGCGGCCTACTCGAAACTTCACTTGATCCCGGACTAGCGCCTCTTCCGTTCGCGGCAAGGATAAGGCAACCTTCCGGATGTCACCTGCGGTAACCATTGCGCTGCTACCGCCTGATCGAGACTAGTGATCTCACGGATGCCATGGTCCGTCCCTAGCTACAAGGCCTTGCTTTCCCCATGGGGCATTCCTCTCGGCCTGGCAATGGCGACACTGGGCGTGTGGTTGCTGCGGAGCCGGCGTTCCCCAGCTACGACCGATAACCTCGACTAGCGGCAGTTGTGTCGGCCGCCCTCTGAGTTCTGATCATCCAAATCCCGAGGCTCACCAGGGCCAGTCCCAGCGCGACGCCGTACGGTGGCCGTGCCGCCAGGAAGCCGATGACTCCTCCGGCAACGATCGCAAGGCTGATGAGACGCGGAAAGACGCCGGCTCGCAGCGAGGCAAGCCCGAACAGCACCCAACCGATGGAGAAGAGGATGTAGCTGGAGAGGTAGCCGACTTTCCAAAACATGGTCTTCTCCGCGGTGAGAACTTGGGGTACCACGTCGGCGAGCCAGGGGACCGCGAAGCCCTCGAACCACATATTGGCGCCCAAATTGACCGTTCCGACTATTGCAGTGCAGAAGGCCACGAGACCGAACGTGCCCGCTGCGCGGGCCTGCTTGTCGTATGCGGCGCACGCGGCGATCGCCAAACCGGAGAATGCGGCGGCGTAGGCGAGATTCAGAACGCGGAATGTCGGATCAGCCAGCATTGCGGCCGGATCGCTGTGACTCACGAAGACGAATAGCAGCGCAAGATGGGCCACGGCAAGATATGCACCAACAACAAGCACAATGGGTCCGGCGTGACGTGACAGTGGCGACTCCGAGTTGTGGTGCTCGTTGCTACGGCGCACGACAACCAAGGTTAGAACTTCGAGCTCGTCACCGCATCCGTGAGGACATTAGGCCAAGTTCTGCGCAAGCTGAAGGTCTTCGCGAGACTCGGCAAGTACCTGCCGGATGGTCCCCGCGAACGCCGCCGGGTCGGCCATGAATCCGCCATGGTCGCCGGGGAACACGATGGGCGAGGTTCCGATCCGTTCGGCCAGAGTCTCGGCAGAACGCCGCGCAATCTCGCTGCCGGAGGTCACGCCCACCGCGACGATGACCCGCGGACCGCCCGTGCTGAGCACCTCAACCGGCGGTTGGTAGCGGGTGAAGGGCTTCAACATGCGGAGGAAAAACAGCTCATCGTCGGCCTGCTGTTTTCCTAATGCCTCTGGCGGGATTTCGACGCCGTCGGAATCCGCACCGCCCTGAGTCTGCGCCTCCGCACCGTCCGAGCCAGGCGGCCATGCCGCGGGCCGCACTCCCGCCTCTGTTACCGGTCCGTCGTGCATCACAAGTGAGACGAACTTGCCCCACGCTGCGCCTGACCCGTACGCCCGGTAGGCATCGTCGATGTCATCCACCGCGGTGCGCACATGCCGAGCGTCGGGTAGCAGCTCGGTGACCGGCGGCTCGTGGGCGATAACGGTGCCGGCCTTGTCGGGATGTCGAGCGGCAAAGGCCAACGCGGCGACGGCGCCACCGCTGCTGCCGAATACATCCGCCCTATCACCGCCGACCGCGTTGATGATGTAGGCCAGATCATCGGCCTCGATCTCGGGCGTCACGTCGAGTGAAGGATCCTCGACCGTGCTAGCGCCCAGGCCGTGCGGATCGTAGGTCAGCACGGTGTGGTCTGCGGCCAGCAAGTCGGCCAACGGTCCGAACGGAGCGCTGGTCATCGGCTGACCGATCACCAGGAGAAGTGGACCGGACCCGCGGACCTCGTAGTACAGACGCCCGCCTGGGACGTCCAGGAACTGCGGGCTCGGTTGGGTGCTCATGGTGACCTCCATCGCTGTGTGGTGTGACAAATGAATAGACCTGCGAGCGGCCGGGAACTCATCGCGCTGTGGCCGGGCGGCTGGGCGTAACGGCGGCAGGCTTGAATAGAAGTCACGCCAAAGGAGGGCATCATGACGATCTTTGTGTGTCGTACCTGTGCCGTAGAGCAGCCGGATACTAGTGAGCCAGCCCCTGTCTGTGCAATTTGCAGCGATGAGCGGCAATACGTACGCCCCAGCGGCCAGCAGTGGACCACCTTGGAAGAGCTGGGGGGCGCCGGACACCGGGGGACGGTTGCCGAAGTCGAGCCCGGCTTGTATGGCATAACGATCGAGCCGTCGGTTGGGATCGGCCAACGTGCACTGCTCGTCCAGACGCCAGCGGGCAACCTGTTGTGGGACCCGAACGGATACCTGGACGATGACCTAGTTGCGACCGTTCGGCAGCTCGGCGGAGTGGCTGCGGTTGCCGCCAGCCATCCACACATGTTCGGAGTGCAGGTGGAGTGGTCGCACCGGTTCGGCAATGTCCCGGTTTATGTGCAAGCGGCCGACCGGGAGTGGCTCCAGCGAGACGATCAGGTCGTGGCAACCTGGGATGAGAAAACGGAGGTGCTGCCTGGGGTAGTGCTTCACCGCATCGGCGGCCACTTCCCCGGCAGTGCCGTCGTTCACTTTGTGGGGGCTGACGGCCGAGGGGTTTTGCTGAGCGGCGACACCGTTGCCGGCACGCCGGACGAGCATTGGGTCTCGTTCATGCGCAGCTTTCCGAACAAGATTCCGCTGTCGGCGGCTGTCGTGGCGAAGGTGGCTGACCGGGTGCTGGACCTCGATTTCGAGCGGCTCTACGACAACTTTGGCGGGCAGGTCCTGAGTGACGCCGCCGGATGGGTGCGCCGATCCGCCGACCGCTACATCGCCTGGGTTCGAGGGGACTTCGACCACCTCACCGGGTGATCCACGGTGAACTGGGAGGCCGGCTGAACCGGGAGTGGAACTCCGCCGCGGACGTCGATCAGGCTGCAACCGCGAGTCGCAGGAGGACCGTGGTTCCGACCGCGATCGCGATACTGAGCAGATCGGGCACCCCTTTCACATAGGCCAACCCCGCCGCCGCCAATCCGGGCAGCGCGGTCCAGTCGAAGTCGGACCACCGGGGACCGGCCAACTCCACGACCACCAAACCCGCGAGCAGCGCCGGCGCCAAGCCCATGATCATCTCGCGCGCGGTAGGTGAAGGCTGCCGATCTCCGACAAAGACCGGGCCTGCCGCCTTGAAGCTGAAGTTGATCAACGCCATTCCGATGATGCCGATGATCATGACGGCTGTCATGAGACGGTCCTCGTCAGAGGCCGCAATGTCAAGAGCACCGCGGCGGCGGAGAGGATCAGGGCGACACCCACCGGCAACACAATTACAGCTACCCCGGAGATCAGCGCGGCTGCTAGCGCGATCCAACGGTGGTCGGGCCTCGATCGCAGCGCGTCCAACAGCAAGATCAGAAAGAAGCAGGGGAAGATCACGTCGAGCCCGAAGCGGTACATGACGTCGGCCGATGGCACCAGGAACGCACCGACGGCCGTGCCGAGCACCCATGCCGGCCACTGGACGAGAGTCGCCCCGAGCATCAACTCCCTATTGGTGGTGCCGTCCGTGCGCTGCGCTGCGACCCACGAACCGTCGATCACCGCCTGGCCCTCCAGCGCCCGTTGCAGCCGGCCGCCATGCAGGCTCGGCGCGCTCGCCGCTGCCATCGGTACAAAGCGCAAATTCATCAAGGCCGATGCGGTCAGACCGGTGAGCAAACCGGCACCGCCCGAGGTGGCTGTCACGAAAGCGAACTGGGCCGATCCGGAGAACACCGTCGCCGACATCAGAACCGTCGCCCGCGGCGGCCAACCTTGCAGTGAGGCGAACGCGCCGAAACTGATCGCCAGCACCCCAGCTGCCAGCGCCAGCGGAGCGCCGGTTCGGATTCCCCGCCGCCAGTCCTCCCGGTGCGAATCGGTCGAAACCATTGCATCAGACTCTCATGTCATGAATCAGGCCAGGACCTAGCGCCGCGTCGGCTGCCACGCCGGCTGGCCGTCGAACCCGGGCCCATTGGTCAGCGATCGGGTAGCACCAGTCGCGACCTCCACGGTGTAGACATCCCACGATCCGCTGGGGTCGGCGTAGTAGGTGAGCTGCGTGCCGTCCGGTGACCACCGCGGCCGCTCTTCGGATGCACCACCGGCAACAATCGATCGGCGATCATTGCCGTCCGGGGACATTACGTCGATGTCGAACCCGGTCGGGGTCACGACGTTGAATGCCACCTGCGACCCATCCCAGGACCAGGCGGGATTCAAACCGCTGACCGGTTGCGGAAAGAGCGTCTCCTCTTCGCCGTTCTCTGGGTCGACCACCAGCAGTTGAGGCGATCCGCTTCGCGTTGTGGCGAATCCGATCCGCGAGCCGTCCGGCGACCATTGCGGTTTGTCGTCCAGGCCAGGTGAATCAACGAGTTGGCGTACCTGCGAGCCGTCGGCATTCATGAGGTAGATGTCCCAATCACCATCCCGATTGGAGCTGAACGCCAATCGGGAGCCGTCCGGCGACCAGGTGGGGTAGAAGTTCGCACGCGCGTCGCTGGTGATCTTGGTCAGCCCCGAGCCGTCGAAGTTGATCAAATAGATATCACTCGCGATCACCGATCCGGCATTGAATGCGATCCGCTGCCCGTCCGACGACCAGGCCGGGTGCGACACGGCTGGCAGGTCCCCGGTGAGGCGTCGTACGTCTGAGCCATCCGAGCGCATGACAAACAACGCATCTGAACCCTCCCGGTCGGACACGAACGCGATCAACTCGGACGAGAGGCGCGGCTGCGTGTCAGGCGTCTGCTCAGACCTCCGCATGTCGGTGTCGGAGGGGCTGCATCCCAGCAACAGGGAGGCGACGATCATCAGGCCAAGCGATCGACGCTGCTGGACCAACGGCATGCACTGAGCATGGGGCCGTACCACACCGGTTGCCAAGCCGCACTCCCCGCCCGGCCCCGCGTCGATTCGGGAAGAGAGACTGTTGCCATGCAGAAGCTCTCCATCGAGGCCCTGGCACGTCAGCAGATGAAGTTGGCCGCAACCGCGGGTGGTCGACACACCGCGGACACTGTGTACGGCGGGCATGAGAAAGTGCTGCGCCAGACAGTGATCGGCATGATCGCGGGCGCTCGCCTGGGCGAGCACGGGAATCGTGGCAAGGCACAGGCCTGATCTTGTATAGGCACACACGACTCT
>DATEWO010000130.1:0-3026 GCA_035257925.1 Propionibacteriaceae bacterium
TGCCCGCGAATGTCGGTGACCTCGAACCAATCAAGGCCTCGGAGCGTACGAGCCGCGCGCTGCACTCCGGCGCGGATGGCGTCGTCAACTCCCTGAGTCGACGTGCCGACGATCTCGGTCAGTCCGTACACATGGCCGTTCATATCTTCAGCTCCTCGGGGCATCAGTTTGGTGCGACCCTAGCGGGTGCCTGGCGGCACTCGTCGACATCAGGGCAGCACTGTCAAGGCTTGCCGTAGCACTTCGAGGCTTCGCTCCCACGCAGCGGCCTCCTGCTCATTCATCCTCGGGTGAAGTGGCTTGCCCGCACCGTCGGGGCCGAGCACACAGGGCAAACTGGCGCAGAGCCGATCGGCGACGCGGACCGAAACGGGAACGATTCGGCCATGGTCTCTGACGATGGTGCGTACCAGAGCCGCGACCGCAAGTCCGATCGCGTCCCACGTGGAGCCCTTGAGTTCACGCACTCGATATGCGGCAGTTCGCACCGTTTCGGCAATCGTTGCCAGCCGCTCCACCGACAAGTCGACGCCGGTCTGCGCAGCGAACTGATCCAGTGTGAGGCCGGCGATTGTTGCTGAACTGAACAGCAGCACCGCGGAGTCGCCGTGCTCGCCCACCACCCACGCGTGCACCGCAGCCGGATGTACGCGGCAGACCGAGGAAAGCTCCCCGCGAAGCCGCCAGGTGTCGAGCGATGTGCCGGAGCCGATCACATTGACCGCGCGTCCCGCCCAGCGTCGCGTGAGGTACTCGGTGAGAACATCGAGCGGACTCGTCGCTACGAGACAGACGCGAGGAAGTCCACCTACCTCGACATGCCCGGCGACCTCCTCACAGATAGCGAGATTCGCCTCTGCCAGGTCAAGGCGGGTCTGACCGGCAGCGGTATGACCACCGAAGGCCATAACGAGCACATCTTCGGGTTCGACGGCAGTCAGGGGTCGCCCGCGAATCTCGCACGGCTCGAGCATCGGCAACGCGTGACTGAGATCGAGCGCCTCCCCCTGGGCGTGGCTCTCGGTTCGGTCATAAATCGTCAATCGCGTGACTAGTCCGTCACGAACGATTGCCCGCGCACACGATGCCCCAACGCGGCCTGCGCCGATAACCCCAACAGTCGCCATGACTCAAACCACCCAGACTCATCGTCCCTCGGATGGTACTAATCGACCGGCCCGACTTTGAGATCGACCGTCCTATGCACGTAAAAGCGCCGAGACGCACGGAGACAGCACCAGATGGTTTTGCTACGTCTCAAAAAGGGTCCAGGGAGTCAAGCTGGCTTTGGTCGTCTGCTTGGGGTGTGGCGCAAGCGGCTAGCGGCTACGTCGGGCAGCTGCCTGATTCTGTTGGTACTCCAACTCCTCATCGAGGTAGCGCTGATAGACCTCGAAGCGGGTCAGATCCAACGCTTCGGCTAGCGCGATGTCGCCTTGCTCGCGTGCGGTATGTGCCGCCGCGCGGAGTCCCTCTACCCAATCAGCTAACTCAGCGAGGTCAGCCGTTTGCCTTGCCCCCACGCCGCCTCAGACTATCTGCTTCACCTGTCGGCTGTATGCCATTCAGACTGGATGACCAGGCACGGTGTTGTGAGCACTGCCGCTTACATCTATCGAGGACTGTGCCGTCCTACCGCCTCACATCAAAGAATTTCTGAAGAAGTTCGGAGAGCGCTTAGAGGCCTTCAAGTGCGTTAGCTTCGGCCGGGCTTCAATGAGACCGGGCCCCGCTATCACTGCGTGGTATGCCTGGAGTCAGGACGTCATCCGCGGCGTCCGCGGGCGCGGCTGCCCCGCGTCGCGACGCGCCGAAGGTGGTCAACGCATGGATGTACTGCTCGTCTGCGATGCGGGTCTCGAGCGACATGAGATCGAGGAGCTTCCGCGCTTGCTCGAACGTCGAGACGCCGTCGTTTGGGTGGACATCCCGGCCTGTGACCAGCAGGCCGTCAATGTGCTGTCGGAGGTATTCGGGTTTCACCCGATCGCAGTGCGGGAATGCGTTGAACGCAATCACGTCTCCAAGGTTCACATCTACCCCGACTACGTGTTCTCTGTTCTTCACGCACCGAAGATCGGCAAGCGCGGCCATGTGCATTATGTCGAACTCGACCAATTCGTCGGCCAGAACTACCTCGTCACGGTCCACGGACCACTCAATCCGGCTGTGCCTCCAGAAGTTGCATTCCTGGCCACCAACGCCGTGGCCCGCCGGCTCGAAAAGAACCAACTACACATGGCCTCAGCGTTCCAGTTGTCGCATGCAATCGTCTCCGCCATGATCCAACGCGAGGCAGATTTGATCGCCGATCTCGCCAAAGAATCGGGGCTGCTCGAGCAACGGGTGATGATCGGCGAGGACCTGGAGGATCCCGAGGCGTTCTTAGAGGAGTTGTTCCAGGCGTGGTACGTACTCCTCGCGGTTCGCACAATCGCCACCCACAGCAGCGCAACTTATGGGCGTATGGCCCGACTTGTCCGCTTCCTACCTGATGCTGCACCCCCACTGTTCGCCGATATCGCGGACCAGTTCGAGGTCATCAAGACCATGGCCGACGGGCAGCGAGAATTCCTCCACGGCGTCATTGAGTTCTACCAAACCCGGACCTCGACGCATTTGACCATAGCTGCCGAGAAATCAGCATCGACCGGAGTCCAACAAAACGAGGACATGCGCCGGATCACCGCGTGGGTCGCGATCGTTGCCGTGCCTACCGCAGTCACAGGCTTTTTCGGGCAGAACGTGCCCTATCCCGGCTTTGGGACGGGCGGGGGCTTCATAGCCTCAGCTGTAATCATCATCATTCTCGCCATGGTTCTCTTCATCACCTTCAAGCGCAAAGGATGGCTGTGACGGCAGCGAGCCGCCTTCGAATCACGCGACGCGCGCAGGGCGGAATCGCTGACGCGGGTAGCGTACGGGCCCTGGAGGAATCTGACGCCCGGTCGGGGGAGCAATACTTGTCGGCGTAGCGGTCACCGAGATCTGCCTTTGGGACCGTCGCCAGGAGGCGAAGGCCAGCC
>DATEWO010000131.1:0-5333 GCA_035257925.1 Propionibacteriaceae bacterium
GTGCCAGCCAAATCAGCGGCTGCTAGGGCACATCGGTATCGCCATGCGGTCGGTTGCGTAATCAAAACGAGATAATCCGAACGAATCCATAGTGGGAAATATCTCGATTTGATAACGTACGGATGCCGGCCGTATTGACGCGAAGCTGATCCACCGGGCCGGTGTTTGTCTCACTCGGGGGAGATCCACCGCATGGGGAGGATTCTGAAGACCGCAGCATCCCTGGTAACCGGACTCGCATTGGCTGCCACAGCCGCAGTGGGCACGATCCCGGCCGAAGCTGCGAAGAGGTGCGATGTCACCTTCAAGGCCTACCAACCGATCAGGCAGGGCTCGACCGGAGCCCAGGCCAAGGCGATGGAATGCCTGCTGACCAAGGCAGGCTTCGCAACCACCGTCAACGGCCGTTTCTCTGCCGCTGATGCTCGGGAGTTGGCCAAGTTCCGCAAGTCCATAGGCCTCGACCCGCTCACCGTCGGCGGTCGCCGTGCGTGGAGCGCCTTGCTGTCGCAGGGCACGACGCCACACCTGAAGAAGGGCGAACACGGCAGAGCTGTGGTTCGGTTGCAACTGGCGCTGCGGTCGGCTGGCTTCGTCAAGGTGCCGATTGCCGGCAGGTATAACGCGGCCACCGTGGCCGTGATCAAAACCATCCAGAAGTCGCGTCACGTCAAGCAGACCGGCGCAGTCAACGCTGACTTCTGGAAGGCGCTGCAAGCCGGCAAGATCACCGCGACAACCGTTGTTGGCAAAAAGTCGACGTCCAAGAAGCCCGTCGCAAAGCCAGCATCGAACAAGAACGCGACCAAGGGCGAAAAGGCGCTGGCTTATGCCAAGAAACAGCTTGGTGATCCTTACCGACGTGGAGGCACCGGTCCGAACGGCTGGGATTGCTCTGGCCTGACGATGAAGGCCTGGCAGGCGGCCGGGGTGAAGTTGCCTCATTCGTCGGGGCAGCAGTACCGGATCGGCAAAAAGATCTCCAAGTCCGATCTCCGCAGCGGCGACCTGGTCTTCTTCTACCGCGGGATCTCACACGTGGGGCTCTATGCAGGCAACGGCAAGGTCATCCACGCACCGCGCCCAGGCAAGCAGGTGTCCTACATCAAGATGAGCCACATGCCATACATGGGCGCGCGCCGGCCCGGGTAACCACTGGCGGCCCACAGCCAAGTGGTCACAGACGACAAGGAATCCGCTTGCTCTGCGTCGTCTGTGACCACTTCCTGTGAAGATGGGTCGATGCATCCTTGGGTACGCGAAGCCCGGGAATCTGATCTTGACCGGATCCGGCAGCTGATCCTTGATCTGGCCAGCTACGAACGGGCGGCGCAGGAAGTCAAGACGACGACCGAACAGCTCCGAGTCGCGTTGTTCGGCCCGCAGCCTGCGGCCTATGCCTTAGTGGCCGAAGACGACAACGAGGTAGTCGGCTTCGCCCTTTACTTTCGGAATTTCTCCACGTGGGAGGGGGTTCACGGGATCTATCTCGAGGACCTCTATGTCATGCCTGAGTACCGCGGATCGGGGCTCGGCAGGGCGTTGCTGACGTCGCTGGCAGAGCTGGCGGTCGAACGCGGCTACGCAAGGCTGGAATGGGCTGTCCTGGATTGGAACCAACCCGCCATCGACTTCTATCGCAGCCTGGGCGCGGTCGCAATGGACGAATGGACCGTCTATCGGCTCAGCGGCGAAGCACTTGCGGCTGCCAGCGCCTCCGCCTGATGGACTCGATGCCCACCCGGTTACTCGGAGAAGCGGCTCAGCAGCACAGCTCCGCCAATAGCAAGCGCGAATCCAGCGATTGCGAGCGGCGTGAAGCCAGCGGCGATGGAATCTCCAAACAGCATGATGCCGATCAACGAGGGAACGACGACCTCGAAGACCAGCGTGATTGCAGTGACCAACGTGACCGCGTCTCGCTGCAGCGCCACGGTGAAGAAGCCAATCCCAATGGCGCCGTGCACGATGATCGCCCACAGCAGTGGGTCGGACAGCAGAGACCACGAGATGCCTGTTGCGCCAATGCCGCGCGAGGCTAGAGCCACTCCACTGAACCCAAGACCTGCGGCGCACGACATGATGATGGCGGAGGCGCGCTTCTTCATGCGAAATCCGATGAGCCCGACGACCAGCGGCACTATCGAGGCCAGCAGGATGATCCAATCGTCGACCAGCGGAATCTGTGTTGCGGCAGTCGGTACGGCTGTCACGCAGAGCAGAACCAAGCCGAGGCCGAGTATCCCGAGGGAGGTCCAGTCCTTCCACGACAGGCGTGCGCCGCGCAGACTCGCGATCACCGCGGTAACTCCGACACTGCCGGCGACGATCGACTGGACCAGGAACAACGGAAGCCGCTGCAAGGCCAGCACATTGCCGGCAAACGCCAGTGTGTCGGCGGCCAGGCCTAGCAGGTACGGCACCTGCTTGATGATCAGAACTATTCCGGTCAGTCCCACCACTTCGGCGGAGCGCTTGGCGGCGACCGACTGCAGAACCGACGACACGCCATATCCCAGGCAGGCGACGATCGCTCCCAACCAGCTCAGCACCAGCACGCGAATAACCTCCTGATAGACCGAGTTCGGTCTTGGCACACAGGAAATTGCCGGTGCGAACTGGGTTGGTCTAGGCGGATTCCGGCCGGACCTTGTTGGTGTCCACCGGGATTCCAGGCCCCATTGTGGTCGACAACGTGATCTTGCGGAGGTAGCGACCCTTGGCCGCGCTGGGCTTCAACCGGATGACCTCGTCCAACGCCGCGAAGTAGTTCTGTGCCAGCTGTTCCGCGCTGAAGGACGCCTTGCCAATGATGAAGTGCAAGTTGGCGTGTCTGTCGACCCGGAATTCGATCTTGCCGCCCTTGATGTCGCTCACCGCTTTCGCCACGTCCATCGTGACGGTTCCGGTCTTCGGGTTCGGCATCAGCCCACGCGGGCCGAGGATGCGGCCGAGGCGGCCCACCTTGCCCATCATGTCCGGGGTTGCGACGACCGCGTCGAAGTCCAGGTAGCCCTTCGAGACCTTGTCGATGAGCTCGTCGGAACCCACCTCGTCGGCACCCGCAGCCGTTGCGGCTTCGGCGCGCTCGCCAGTAGCGAAGACAAGCACACGCGCCGTTTTGCCAGTGCCGTTGGGCAGGTTGACGGTGCCGCGGACCATCTGATCCGCCTTCCGAGGATCGACACCGAGCCGCACGGCAACATCGACGGTCTCGTCGAACTTTGCCCTGGTGTTGGCTTTGGCGAAGGTCATCGCCTCCGACGGTGCGTACAGCTTTCCCGGGTCAACCTTCTCGGCGACCGCGGCGTAGGTTTTGCTGCGCTTCATGATGCTGGTCCTTTCTGTGCCATTTCTTGGCGGCCAGTTGTGGTCAGAGCCGCGCCGGCTCCCCCACGGGTTCTTTTCTAGTCGGAGACGGTGACGCCCATACTGCGGGCGGTACCTTCGACGATCTTCATGGCTGATTCGACGTCGTTGGCGTTGAGATCAGGCAACTTGGTGGTGGCGATGTCACGCACCTGGTCGCGGCTGATCTTGCCAACCTTCTCACGATGCGGCACACCCGAACCCTTCGGAACCCCAGCAGCCTTCTTGATCAGCTCGGCTGCAGGCGGGGTCTTGGTGATGAAGGTGAAGCTACGGTCCTCATAGATCGTGATCTCCACCGGAATGATGGTGCCGCGCATGGATTCTGTCGCCGCGTTGTAAGCCTTGCAGAACTCCATGATGTTGACCCCGTGCGGACCAAGTGCGGTACCGACGGGCGGCGCCGGTGTCGCGGCGCCAGCGTTCAGCGCAATCTTGACGAGCGCAGCGATCTTCTTTTTCTTGGGAGGCATTTCGTTTTCTGGATCCTTCTTGTGGTCGTGTCGTGGTCAATCCACCAGTGGTGGGCAGGGTGTTGTCGTGACGTTCACACCTTCTGGATCTGGGGGAAGGTCAGATCGACCGGGGTTTCGCGGCCCAAAATCTCCACCAGCGCCTTGAGCCGCTGGTTGTTCACGTTGATCTCGGTGATCGTTGCGTGGACACCTGCGAACGGCCCATCGACCACCATGACTGAGTCGCCAACGGCGAAGTCCGCGACCTCGACCTTCTTCTTGCGACGGGCCGGACCTTCGCTGGTTGCGGTCGCCGCTGCGATAACAGCCGGTGCCAGCATCTTCTCCACCTCGTCGAGGCTGAGCGGTACTGGCGAGTTCGAGTGTCCAACGAAGCCAGTGACCGACGGGGTATGGCGAACGGTCGACCAGGACTCATCGGTCAAGTCCATACGCACCAGGACATAGCCGGGCAGCACCGTACGCCGTACCTGCTTGCGCTGACCGTTACGGATCTCCGTGACCTCCTCGGTCGGTACGACGATCTCGTAGATGTAGTCCTCCATGTTGAGCGAGGACACCCGATTCTCCAGGTTTTGCAGCACCCGGTTCTCCATGCCGGAGTAGGTATGCACCACGTACCAGTCACCTGGCTTCGCCCGCAGCTCTGTCCGGAATGCTTCCAGTGCGTCTTGACCTGCGTCGGATTCCTCCTCGGCCTCAGCCTCGGCGACTGCTGGCTCTTCGGGTGTCGCAAGGCTCCCGAAGTCGAGCTCGAAGTCATCCTCGACTCTCTGGTCACTGGTGGCACCGCCAAAGTCGAGGTTGATATCGACGTCGTCCTCGCGGCTCGACGAGTAGCTGCCCAGGTCTATGTCGAAGTTTTCCTCTGTGGTCTCGGCCGCTGCCGAAGTTTCAGGGCTTTCCAGCGCCTCCGCACTCTGTTGCGGTTCATCGGCTGAAAAGTTCTCGGGCACGTCGATATCTCCGTTGTTTGGTTCGTTGGCGGTCATCAGCTAAAGATCTTGAAGATTGCCCAGCCGAGGCCGAGGTCGAGCAGGCTCACGTAGGCGATCACAAACAGGACGAAGACCAGCACGACGACGAAATAGTTGATCAGCTGCTGCCCGGTGGGATAGACAACCTTTCGAAGCTCACCGATCGATTGGCGGACAAACTTGATGGGGCTCGTACGCTCCGGCTTGACCGGCTGATCACGTTTCGTCGTGGGAGCGCCCTTCGGAGCACGCCCGGATCGACCGGCTCGCGCGGTCTTGTTTTTAGCGCCTGAGGCCGCAGCCGCAATGCCTGCTGGTTCCAGCACCTTCTCGGGCTGAGAGTCGCGGCTCGCGGCATCCTTCGCCGCCTCCGCGCCGTTCGGGCCACTCTGCTGGGACTTCAGCTCCGCGCTGGTTTGGTCGGCGTCGGACAACTGGGCAGCGTTCGACTGGGCAGCGTTCGACTGGGCAGGGCTCGACTGGGCAGGGCTCGACTGGGCAGGGCTCGACT
>DATEWO010000132.1:0-2250 GCA_035257925.1 Propionibacteriaceae bacterium
TCCAAGCCGGAGCGAGACGCCGTAGGCCAGCAGCATCGACGGCACCGCGATGCCGCCGACCAGGGTCAGCGGCGCATTGATGACGACCGGCAACTTGATCCCGGTCAAAGCCAAGGTCAACCCGACCAGCGATCCCACTGCAAGCGGGTTGCGCAACGGCCTGCTGAGGCGGATGAGCAGCAACCGGCGCCGGGAGATGTCCGGACTCGGTACCTGGGTGATCACGTCGAGTACGGCCAGACCGGTCGGTTGCAGGATGATCAACTGGGCTAGGAGCATCGGCGCGACCAGTGCCGCGTCGCCGAGGGCGTACGCGGCGATCGGCAGGCCGAGATTTCCTGCGTTGACGTAGGCCGAACAGAAGGCCGCGATGACGGTGTCGCCGGCCTCTCTTTTCCACAATAGTCGGGCCAGCAGCACAGCGAGGCCCGCGGCAACCACAACGCTGGCGAGCGACGCGATCAAGTTTGCTGACAGAAGGCGGTGCACCTCCGTGCCACCGAGCACGGTGACCATGAGGGCCGGGCTGGCCACGTAGTAGGCGATCCGGGTCAATACACCTTGGGCGGTCGCATCAAGGATCTTCAGGTGTGCGAGCAGGAAACCGAGGCCGATGATGATGCCGATGGTGGCGAATCCAGCCAGGACGCCCTGCACGTTGTGTCGTTAGCCCTCTACTTGTGCACTGTCCCGGTCACTCCAGTCACTGTGTCGCCGCCGACCCAAACGTCCCCATCAATCTGGCTGACGTGGACCCGGCCACGCCGGCCGATAGCGGTTCCCTGGGCGGCGACGTAGGAGCTCGGCGCCCGTTGGGCACCGATCAACCATTGACCGAGTGCTGCGTTGAGGCTGCCGGTGACGGGATCCTCACGCAGACCGTCCAGCAGTATGAAGGCTCGGACTTCGAAGTCCGCCTCCGAGCTCGGCGGATACGGGCCGATCACTCCGACGGCGCTGAACCGGCCCGCGCCGGCGGCGTTCGGGTGCAGCGCCAGAACCGTCTCAGCGTCGGTCAGCAACAGCGCCACCCAGCCGGGCCCGTTATCGGCCCACTGCGCATCCACCACCACGTCACGACCGATATCGAGGAAGGAAACGATCTCTGTCAGGTCCTCGGCCGAGATCTCGCCACTCCGGATCAGTGGCGGTGCAGCGAAGGCAAGCCGCGTCCCGTTGCGACGAATCGGTACCAGTCCCGCTCCGCACTCCTGGATGACACATTCCGGATCCTTGGCGATCCCGCCCGCCTCCACCCAGGCATGGGCCGAGCCGAGGGTGGGGTGGCCGGCAAACGGGAGCTCGCTGCTGGGGGTGAAGATCCGCAGCTGATAGTCGGCCCGCTCGTCGGTGGGTGTGCAGAGGAATGTCGTTTCGCTCAGATTGGTCCACCTTGCGAAATCGGCCATCTCCTGCGCGGTCAGGTCATCGGCGTCGTGCACGACAGCCACGGGGTTACCGAACGTCAGCCGATCGGTGAAGACGTCTACCTGTGTGAACCGATGCACGATGACAGCCTGCCAGCTTGGCTAGGTTTCATGTGGCCAGTCGGACGCCTAGGTCGCTGGTGACACCGGCAACGCTGATCTTGGGAGGAAAGGCACCGATCGCCGCGGATTGTGCCAAGGACTCTGCAAAGACCCGATCGGCGAGGACGAGGTAGACGAGTTCGCCCTCGTGTTCGGCGATGGTCCGGTTGAGCTCGTCGTGGTCGGATACCTTGAGCAGTTCGGCGAGTCGGATCCTCACCCGTACTGGATCCGCGCTGATCATGGCCGCGATCCGAGCGACCGCGTCGTCGTCGCTGGCGCCGAAGGCGCCTACCTCGACCAGATCTTGCGGCCCGGGTAGCGGCGCCTTGAGCAAAGCGAGCAGATCGACTCGACCGACGCCGTAGTCGGGATCCCACCCTGCCGGTACTACGCAGACACCCGGCCAACGCAAGGTGGTGAGAAACGCGGCCTGGATGCGCTTCACCCCGTATTTGTTGATCAACGCCTGGCGGCCGTGATGTGCCAGCCACAGCGCGGCAGCCGCGGCCAGGTGTGCGACCGCGTACGAGGTGCCGTTGGCCATCCGCACGACGGGGGTCATGTCGTTGTACGCCGCCACGTGCACGCACGCACCGGGCATGCTTACGTCGACCGCGGTCCCGCGGGAGGAGTCGACCCAGAGGGTGTCGCCGGGTCCGGTGGCGGCCACGGCCAGACAGTTGTCGTAGCTGGCAGGTGCGGTCACCGTCCGTACGTA
>DATEWO010000133.1:0-24075 GCA_035257925.1 Propionibacteriaceae bacterium
CCCTCGACGGCCGACGCGGAGAGCACTGCAGAGTCGCCGGCAATGCTGGACGTAGCGCCCAGCCGGAAGCTGACGCCCTATCCATACCTTGTAGTGATCGTGGATGAGCTTGCCGACCTGATGATGGTGGCCCCCCGCGACGTAGAGGATTCCATCGTCCGGATCACTCAGCTGGCCCGGGCCGCGGGAATTCACTTGGTGCTGGCGACCCAGCGACCCAGCACTGATGTGGTTACTGGACTGATCAAGGCAAACGTTCCTAGCCGGTTGGCGTTCGCGACATCGTCGATGACTGACTCCAGAGTGATCTTGGATCAGCCTGGTGCGGAGAAGCTGGTCGGCCAGGGGGATGGGCTGTTCCTTCCCATGGGATCGAGCAAGCCGATCCGGATCCAGGGCGCCTGGGTGACCGAGAACGAGGTCAGAGCCGTAGTGAACCACGTAAGCGGGCAGCTCACACCCACGTATCGCGAAGACGTGACGCTGGCATCTGAGACTTCTGCCCGGGTGGCTGAGGATATCGGCGACGACCTGGATTTGGTGCTTCAGGCAGTGGAGCTGGTCGTTACGCTGCAGCTCGGCTCAACCTCGATGTTGCAACGCAAGCTTCGTGTTGGATTTGCCAAGGCCGGCCGACTGATGGACATCCTCGAGACGCGTGGGATCGTGGGGCCATCGGAGGGATCGAAGCCGCGCGACGTCCTGGTGACACCTGACGAGCTGGAAGCGGTGCTGGAGAACCTCAGGGTCGGCTAGACGTCCGACCATCGGTCATACTGGGACGGCCATGCATGTGTCCGCCGCATCCGCCGTCCCGGCCGCCAGTCAGGGGGCGAAAGTGACCTCGAAGCCGACGGCGGTGCATCTCGTCACGCTCGGTTGTGCGCGCAACGAGGTTGACTCAGAGGAACTGGCTGCACTCCTGGAGCACGACGGTTTCACCGTGGTGGCTGACCCGGGCAAGGCGGACGCCGTGATGGTCAACACCTGCGGCTTCATCGAGGCGGCCAAGAAGGACTCGATTGACACGCTGCTCGCCGCCGGTGACCTCAAGAAGACCGGCCGCGCCCAGGCCGTAGTGGCCGTGGGGTGTCTGGCAGAGCGCTACGGCCACGAGTTGGCGGCTGCCATGCCTGAGGCTGACGCCGTGCTCGGCTTCGACGATTACGCCGACGTGTCTGATCGACTCCGGGCGATCCTGGCTGGTGAACGCCACCAAGCTCACGTGCCGCGTGATCGCCGCACATTGCTGCCACTGGCTCCCACAGCCCGGCCGGCTGTTGCGAACACCGCGACTATCCCGGGGCATCGGGCCGTGGGTTCGGGGACTGTGGGCCCGGCAAGTGGACCGCGCGTATTCCGTCGCCGGCTTGACGGCGGTCCGTCGGCTCCGCTGAAGATCGCCTCGGGCTGCGACCGGCGTTGTACTTTTTGCGCGATTCCAGCTTTTCGCGGGGCCTACCTTTCGCGGCCGCCCGCCGAGATCGTTGCCGAGGCGGCGTGGCTGGTCGAGCAGGGCGTGCGCGAGGTCTTCCTGGTCAGCGAGAACTCCTCTTCCTACGGCAAGGATCTTGGCGACATCCGCCTTCTAGAGCGGCTACTGAGCGAGCTGGCAGAGATTGACGGACTGTCCTGGATTCGAGTCTCGTATTTGCAACCGGCCGAGATTCGGCCCAGCCTGATCGAGGCCATGACGAGTACGCCGAAAGTGGTTTCCTACTTCGATCTGTCTTTCCAGCATGCCGCGCCGAGCGTGTTGCGCCGCATGCGACGCTTCGGGGGGACTGAGCCCTTCCTGGGATTGATCCGCTCGATTCGCCGGCTGGCGCCGACGGCAGGAATCCGCAGCAACGTGATCTGCGGCTTTCCGGGTGAGACCGAGGCCGATGTCGATGTGCTGTGCGAGTTTCTTGCCGCGGCGGACCTGGACGCTATCGGTGTGTTCGGCTACTCACCCGAGGAAGGCACGGAGGCGCTCCGGCTCGATGGGCGGCATACGCCGGAGGAGATCGAGGCCCGCCGTGCCCGGGTGGCTGACCTGGCCGACGAGCTGGTCAGCCAGCGGGCCGAGGCTCGGCGCGGCGAGCAGGTCCAGGTGCTCGTCGAGGAGGCCGATGGTGAGATCATCGGTCGCGCTGCTCATCAGGGACCAGAGGTCGACGGCAACGTTCGTTTGATCACCGCCGACCGGCGGACGCGCGGTGACCTGGTGGACGCCGTGGTCGTCGACACCGATGGTGTCGATCTGATTGCCACCCCGATTCGTGACCAGCGGGCCCCCGCGATCAGTGGGCAGGGACTCACCTCGCCATGATCGACGATGAGCATCGACCAGATGCGACATCTGACAGGTCCCGGCCCAGGCCCGACCGCGATGCCCTGGCGCCGAGTGAGACCCATCCAGTTGGGCCGATGGCCGAACCTGAAACAAGCCCCTGGAACGTGCCGAATGCATTGACCGCGTTTCGCATCGTCCTTGTTCCCGTCTTCGCGTGGATGCTTCTGGTCCATCCTGAGGAGCCAGGATGGCGGTTCCTCAGCGCGGTGATCTTTACCGTGGCGATCTTGACTGACACCCTCGACGGATACCTGGCACGCAAGCACAACATCATTACCCGGTTCGGCAAACTGGCCGACCCGATAGCGGACAAGGCACTGACCGGTATGGCGTTCATCGGCTTGTCCATCATCGATGAACTCCCGTGGTGGGTTACCGTCACGATTTTGGTTCGAGAGTGGGGGATCACGATCATGCGTTTCGTGGTGCTCCGCTACGGTGTTATGGCGGCCGGTCGCGGTGGCAAGATCAAGACCGTGACGCAAGCGATTGCAGTGATCATGTATCTGCTCCCGTTGCCGCCCCGGGTTCATATCGTCGCCGTAGTGGTCATGGCTGTCGCCTGGTTGATCACCATGGTGACTGGCCTGGACTACGTCCGGGAAGCACTTCGGCTACGACGTCGGGCACACGCGAGGCGATGAGATTCGAGCTAGCTGCAAGGATTCTTGCCGAGCTGGACCGTCGCGGCGAGACTCTGGCAAGTGCAGAGTCATTGACTGGGGGGATGGTCGGAGAGCTGCTGACTGAGGTACCCGGCGCCTCGACCAGCTATCTGGGCGGCGTGATCAGCTACGCCACCCGACTCAAGGCAACGCTGGCAGGCGTGGATGCCGCGACCCTAACCGACCTCGGCCCGGTTGCGGAACGCACGGCTGCCGAGATGGCCCGGGGCGTGGCGCAGCGATGCAACGCTGACTGGGGGATAGCGACCACCGGAGTCGCTGGGCCGGAGGCCCAGGACAGCCATCCGGTCGGGCAAGTTTTCGTGGCGATCAGCCGCCCAGCAGGTGATCTATTGCGAGTCAAGGAACTGAGGCTGCAGGGGGAGCGTGCCGCGATCCGGCAACAAGCAGCCATAGCTGTGCTCGCCCTGCTGGCCGATGCCCTTGGCTTGAACAGTCCTTTCCGAGGCCTAAACGACGCGAGCAAGACCTGAGCGTGGTTCAGTCTGGTGTTGTCAGTGAGGATGGGTACAGTTTCCATATGCGATCCGAGGAACTCCCGGTGAAGCCGGTGCTGGTGCGCGAGCTCATCGGTGAGTCGCTCCGGGAGGAGCGCGTCTCGCAGGGAAAGACGCTGCGCGAAGTGTCCAGGAATGCTCGCGTCAGTCTGGGGTATCTCTCCGAGGTTGAGCGGGGTCAGAAAGAAGCGTCGAGCGAGCTGCTAGCCGCGATTTGTGCAGCGCTAGACCTGCCGCTCTCGGTGGTCCTCAACGTGGTCAGCGAGAAGATGGCGAGCTACGAACGGGTGACTGCTTTGCCGAGTGTTCGGACGATGGCACAGGCTGCCGCCTAAGCCCATCCGATCACCTGGCACCGCGGGCCACTAGGGGTTCGGCCTTAGTCGCAGCCCTTGAGGTGTCATCCGGAAGCCCGCATTCTGCAGCGCCTCACTCACCTGAGTCGAACCGAACACGTGTGCACCGTCGGCTCGCTCCACCGTCAACTTTCCCAGCAGTCCCTGCTGCACTGACTTGGCCAGCGCTGCCGCCGCGGGCGCGAGACGGTCCGAATCCTCGGTGAACGACAGCAGCGTCTTGCCGCCACGTTCCACGTAGAAGGTCAGAGCGCCACCGACCAACACAACGAGAGCGCCCGCCTTACGACCGGGCCGGTGGCCCTCGCGATCGGGCCAGGGCAGAGCAGCGCCGTACGGGTTGGCCGGATCCGATGCAGCGAGGACGACGGCTGCAGGTTCGGCTGGTTCACGCTGATGGCTCCGCAGCCGATCCACGGCACCAGTCAAGGCGAACTGAGCAGCACCCAGTCCCTCAACGAAATACCCGCGGCGACATTGGCCGGCTTCCTCGAGTGAACTGAGCGCGCGATAGGCCGCCCCAAAGCCGCCTTCGGCGTTTTCGGTGAGTACGCTGCCGCGGGTCACCACGCCATAGCGGTCCAGCTGAGCGAAGATGTCGGAGGCCAAGCGGTCTGCGGCCGATGACGGCGAACGCTGCACCAGCGACCACCGGCCCGCTGCGGTCGGCGTGCCGAACCGCGGCGTACGAGCCGGTCGGCCGAGGCCTCCGCCAGCGAGCCGAGTGCGATGTGTCCTCGCGACGGGCCGGCTGGGTCTCCTGTGGGCTCCGCTGGCAGCAAGGCTGCGAACTGGGGCGAAGGTGTCTCCGGTCACCAGACCGGCCCACACCAGCTCCCACAAAGCATCGAGGTATTGGGAGCGATCAGCGGCCAGCAATCCCGTCGGCAGCAGAGCGTCGAAGAAGTAGGCGCCGCCGCTCGCCAGAGCGGCCAGAAGCTCCTGGCTGCGAAACTGTGATGGCTCGGCGCGTGGAGCGTGCGGTTCTTGATCGGCGACATACCAACGCACCCAGCCGTCGGAATCACCAATCGGTCCGTCACCGACCCAGTAGATCTCACCTGCCGCAGTCAGCTCATCCAGCATCGAGGAGCTGTACTCTGCGACTCGCGCTGGCAAGATCATCGACTCCACGGCACTGGCTGGCATCGGGTAACCCGAGAGCTGTTCAATCGTCCCGAGGACGGCATCCACGCCTCGGCCGGCCGAGCCCACCCCCTGCCACTCCGCGAGGAACCGAGCAAATGTGACCTGGTCAACCGGCTCGACGCCCTTACGGAGCAGCGCAAGGGTGCGCCTCTTGATCAATGCCAGGACTTGACTGTGGCAGTACTGGCGTCGTTCGCTGGCGGCCTCTCCCACCATGTCGACGAACGAACCGGCGACCAATGTGCCGTGGGCGACCAGCCCGTCGCAGGCTGCCTCAACGATCGCGCGCCCCAACCCGTAGCGTTGCGCGATCGTCGAGGCCACGAATGGCCCGTGGCTGCGGGCCCAACGCAGCACAAGATCATCGATGGGGTGCAGAGCAGCCTCGGTGAAGGTGGCAGCCACACCAGGCGGGACCGGAATTCCGAGGCCGTCGCGGAGTCGCGGAATGTCCTCAGTGACCGCAAGCATCGCTTGCCCGGCAATCCGGACCTCCACGACGCGGCGCTCACTGATCAATGTGTCGATCACCTCAGCGAGGTCAAGCCCAGGAGCAGCCCGTGCATCCAGCTCTGGACGGGCGAACGGTCCAGCGGTGCGCAGTAGATCAAACGCTTGTTCCAGGGTGGCGACCTGTCGTTCGGCGCTGAGGCACTGGAGGTCGGCCTCGATGCTGGCGATGACATCCGCATCAAGCAGCTGCTTGATGCCATCTTTGCCGAGCAACTCCGCTAGCAGAGTGGCATCGAGTGACAGAGCTGCGGCCTTCTTCTCGGCCAGCGGCACATCACCCTCGTACACAAATGCACCGACGTAGCCGAAGAGGAGTGAGCGCGCAAAGGGAGACGGCTCCTTCGTCTCCACCTCGACAATACGGAGCGACCGAGACGCCACCTGCTGTTGCACCTCAAGGAGGCCGTCGAGATCGAAGACGTCGTTCAGGCATTCGCGCATGGTCTCGAGCACGATCGGAAACTCCGGATAGTGCGCGGCAACGGTCAACAATTGCGCCGACCGCATGCGCTGTTGCCAGAGTGGAGAGCGGGACTTCGGATCACGTCTGGGGAGCAGCAGCGCACGGGCCGCATTTTCCCGGAAGCGGGCGGCGAAGAGCGCGGAGGAGCCCACCTCGTCGCTGATCACCGATTCGATCAGCTCAGGATCACACACGATCAGGTCGGCGCTTGGTGGCTCCGATTCAGTGTCGGGGATGCGGAGCACCATGCCGTCGTTCGTCGCCGTCGCCTGCACATCCATGCCGTAGCGTTCGCGCGCCGAATGCTCAACAGCTAGCGCCCAGGGGCTGAGGACACCCGTCCCAAGGGGACAATGCACGCACACTCGCCAGTCCCCGAGCTCATCGCGGAACCGCTCGAAGACCACGGTCTGGTCGGTCGGCAGCGCCCCGGCGGCCGACTGCTGCTCGGCCAGATAGGAGACCAAGTTGTTGGCTGCAAAGTCGTCTAGCCCGGCTTCGCGCAGTCGAGCTTTCGCAGCTGCCGGTTGCAGCGCACCTACCTCGCGGACGAACCTGCCGTACGCGCGCCCCAGCTCGAGCGGCCGACCTGGTGCATCACCTTTCCAGAACGGCAGTCGTCCCGGACTACCCGGGGCGGGGGAGACCAGTACCTGATCATGGGTGATCTGCTCGACTCGCCAACTCGTTGTGCCCAAAGTGAAGACATCGCCAACCCGGGTCTCGTAGACCATTTCCTCATCGAGTTCGCCGACCCGACGGCCAGGTGCATGCCGCCCTGACGCATTCCCTTCACCGACCAGAAAGACGCCAAAAAGTCCGCGATCGGGAATCGTGCCACCCGAGGTCACAGCGAGCCGTTGAGCTCCGGGACGGGCAGCCAGCACACCGGTGTCCCGGTGCCAGATGAGACGCGGCCTGAGCTCTGCGAACTGCTCGCTGGGATAGCGGCCGCTCAGCATGTCCAGGACGGCCTCAAAGGCGCTGTAGGGCAGCTGACGGAAGCTGCTCGCCCTGCGCACCAAGGCGTACAACTCCTCCACCTTGGCGTCCTCGATCGAGACGATTGCGACGATCTGTTGGGCGAGCACGTCAAGTGGGTTGCGTAGCTCGGCGACCTCCTCGATCGCGCCTTGCCGCATCCGTTCGACGACGACCGCCGACGCGATGAGATCTCCACGGTGGTTGGGAAAGAAGACTCCACGAGAGGTCGCCCCCACGTGATGCCCGGCCCGGCCGACCCGCTGCAACCCGCTGGCCACCGAGGGTGGAGCCTCGACCTGCACCACGACATCGACGGCGCCCATGTCAATCCCCAGCTCCAGGGATGACGTCGCCACAACGCACGGCAGCTGGCCTGTCTTGAGATCGTCTTCGATCTGGGCACGCTGTTCCTTGCTGACCGAGCCATGGTGCGCTCGGGCGATGACCGGGCCGTGGCTGCCGTCACGACCGCTGGATGCGCCAGATTGGGCCATCACCTGCGCTGGCGGTGGGAATGGATCGGTAACCTCGCCCAGGCGCTCGGCGTTCAGCTCATTGAGGTGGGCGGTGAGCCGTTCGGCCAGCCGCCGTGAGTTGGCGAAGACAATGCTCGAGCGATGCTCGCGGATCAGGTCAAGAATCTGGTTCTCGACGTGGGGCCAGATCGAAGGCGGCCTCGGCGGGGCCTGCTCATCATCCAAGCTCACAGGCGCGGGCGTCGGTGTCGATGCCGTCGCTCCGAGATCGCTCATGTCCTCGACCGGTACGACGATCGACAGATCCCACAACTTCTCCGCCGGCGGCGCCACCACCCGTACCGGATGCGGCCCACCGAGGAACGCGGCGACCCGCTCGGGTGGTCGGACAGTCGCAGACAGGCCGATCCGCTGCGGAGGATGCCGTGAGGAGGATGCGCCATCAGGCTGGGTCAGTGCCTCCAGTCGCTCAAGGGAGACCTCAAGGTGGGCTCCGCGTTTGGTTCCAGCCAGGGCGTGCACTTCGTCGATGATCACGGTTCGGACAGACCGGAGCAGGTCGCTCGCCGCAGAGGTCAACATCAAGAACAGCGACTCTGGCGTAGTGATCAAGATGTCTGGCGGCCGGGTGATGAGGGTACGCCGATCGGCCGCCGATGTGTCACCGGATCGCACGCCTACGGTCACGCTCGGCGGCACTTGGTCCAGCCGCAGGGCTGTCTGGGTGATGCCGGCCAATGGCGCTCGGAGATTCCGCTCGACATCGACCGCCAGCGCCTTCAGCGGGGAGACGTAAAGAACACGGCATCGCTGTTTGGCGCTGGGCTGCGGTGATCGGGTCAGATCGTCCAGGGCCCACAAGAAGGCGGCAAGTGTCTTCCCAGAGCCAGTGGGTGCGATGACCAGTGCGTTCTCACCAGCGGAAATGGCTTGCCAGGCACCGACCTGGGCGGCTGTCGGGCGCGCAAAGACCTCCCGGAACCAGGTGGCGGTCGCCGGGGAGAAGACCTCCAGTGGATCGGCTGGCACGTTGTCTATCTTGCTCTCCGGGACTGACACATTCTCGCCAGGCGTACGTCTTCCATCACAGCCGTGAAGACGACTGCGTGTAAGGGGTGGTGAGCGTGCGTTGTTCATCACAGCCGGGAAGAGGACTGCGTGGATGGGGTGTTGGGCGTGCGTTGTTCATCACAGCTGTGAAGACGGTCGAGGGGCGGGGCGTGGGCAGATCGTGGCAGCAGGTATGGACGGGCACAATGGCGGCTGTGAAGGAGACCGAGCTATGGCAGCGCCTGCAGCTCCACCTCGGTGCGGGCTACTTCCGGGTCTGGGCCTCGGAGTACAGCCTCGCGGCGCTGGGCCAGCGCACCGTCGTTGAAGCATTGGCCGACGGCGTGCCATGCAAAATCATTTGGCGCGCCGTGTGGGCAGCGCTGGAACTGCCGGCGCGCGACCGGTAGGCAGGGTTGCGTCGACTGAATGGTGCGTATGCGCTCCCACCGTGGCGTGTCGAGTGCAGTTCGAACAAACGTTCGGTAGGTTATCCACCAAGGGTCAGGATCAGTTATCCACAGAATCCCGCGTGACCGAACGATTGTCAGTGCTCGTCCTTAGGGTCACAGCGCAAGACTTTCAAACACAACAGCAGCGCCGGAGGCTAGCAAATGCCCAACGGACGAGGGAAGGATCACGATGGCCACGGAAGACCGCGAGAAGGCACTGGAGGCAGCACTCGCGCAGATCGACAAGCAGTATGGCAAGGGATCGGTGATGCGCCTCGGTGACGA
Organism: Propionibacteriaceae bacterium; assembly: GCA_035257925.1. GTDB lineage: Bacteria > Actinomycetota > Actinomycetes > Propionibacteriales > Propionibacteriaceae > Microlunatus. Next base: position 9,250 of record DATEWO010000133.1, read on the forward strand.
GGTCCGAGCGCCAATCGAGGTCATTCCAACCGGCTCCATCGCCCTCGATGTGGCTCTCGGCATCGGTGGCTTGCCGCGCGGCAGGGTCGTGGAAATCTACGGCCCCGAGTCAAGTGGCAAGACCACCGTGGCTCTGCATGCGATCGCCAATGCTCAAGCTGAAGGTGGGATCTGCGCATTCATTGATGCCGAGCACGCATTGGATCCCGAGTACGCGGGACGTCTCGGCGTCGACACCGACTCGCTGTTGGTCAGCCAACCTGATAACGGCGAGCAGGCGTTGGAGATTGCCGACATGCTGATCCGCTCCGGCGCACTGACACTCATTGTGATCGACTCGGTAGCCGCACTCACACCTCGGGCGGAGATCGAGGGGGAGATGGGCGATAACCATGTCGGTCTTCAAGCACGGCTCATGAGCCAGGCCCTTCGAAAGATGACCGGTGCATTGAGCGGTGCCGGCACGACAGCGATCTTCATCAACCAGCTTCGGGAGAAGATCGGGGTGATGTTCGGGTCGCCTGAGACAACGACGGGCGGCCGGGCACTCAAGTTCTACTCATCAGTGCGCCTAGATGTGCGTCGTATCGAGACACTCAAAGATGGACAGGAAATGGTCGGCAATCGGACGCGCGTGAAGGTGGTCAAAAACAAAGTGGCACCGCCATTTAAGCAAGCTGAGTTCGATATTCTCTATGGGCAGGGAATCAGTCGCGAAGGCAGCCTAATTGATTTGGGCGTGGATACAGGAATCATTCGCAAAGCTGGGGCTTGGTTTACTTACGACGCCGACCAATTGGGTCAGGGGCGCGAGAACGCTCGCAGCTACCTGCGCAATAATCCCGATCTGGCCGATGAGTTGGAGAAGAAGATCAAGGAGCGGATGGGTATCGGCCCGAAGATCAATCTGCCCGCAGGCATCGATCCGGTCACCGGTGAGGTGGAGTTCTAGCCAGTGCCAATCGACTACCAGCAGCCATCCGACGATGTTGATGCCGATGTCGAGTCAGTGGCCCGGACCATCGCGCTGCGCAAGTTGACCGCCAAGGCTTGCACCCGACACGAGCTTGACCAAGCACTGCGGGCCAAGAATGTGCCCGAAAGTGTGATCGATGGAGTGCTCGATCGACTCCAAGAAGTCGGACTGGTGGACGACGCCTCGTTTGCAGTGGACTGGGTCACTTCTCGACAGCAGCGCCGCCACTTGTCTCGTCGCCTTCTGCGGCGAGAGCTGCAGGCGAAAGGAGTCGAGACAAGCCACATCGACAGCGCGCTCGACCGTGTTGATCGCCATGCAGAGCTCACTTCTGCTCGTGATCTGGTCGAACGCAAGCGCGCGGCGATGAATGGACTATCGCGTGATGTTCAGTATCGGCGGCTGGCCGGAATACTCGGCCGGCGCGGATTCGATGCTGGCATCACGACCCAAGTGTTGGCAGATGTGCTACGTGAGTGAGCCTCAGTCCAGCGCCTGTGCCAGCCAGCCAGGGCCACACTTTTGTGCTTGACCGGGGCGAGGGCCGGACATACTCTGCAGTCACGAGGTATCTGCCACGCCTGAACGATATGACGAAAGCCCGGACGAAACAGCCTTCCGGATGTAGTAACAAATGAAATCAGTTTCTTCTTGATTGAGAGGACTTAATGAGGAACCCGACGTTCTGATCGAACGTCGACTGATTTTGCGTATTCGCGTTGCGGATCCTCTTGAGGTACACGCGCCAGCGTGTAGACAGGAGCGCAACGGTGACCGGGGTCTTTCAAGCACTTGTAGTTGTCGGCCTTTTCTTGCTCACCGCCGTGGTGGGTGTGGCCACCTTGGTGATGGTTCGACGCGGACACCATGACAACACCGGCCAGCAACCTAGAACCGCTCATTCAACGTCGTCGACGCTTCCTTCCAGCTCTGCTACACCGACTACGCCTCGCCCCCAGCTAGGCCGCCCAGACGCCGGCTCAGGTGAAGAGGAAACCTCGGAGGCGGAGCTCGAGGACTTGCGCGCGAAAGCGAAGACGTTGTTGGCCTCGGCTCAGACTGCGCGGGCGGAGGCCGAGGAAGAGTCACGCGCTCGACGGACCGAGCTTCGGGAGCAACGTGCTGATCTGGAACGCCGCGAGCAACGCCTTTCGGATCGCGAGGAACGTCTCGATGGCGACGTACGGGGACTGGAGGACAAGACTCGGCAGCTTGAGGAGCTCAAGACCGAGCTCAAGAATCAACGCCGAATGCTGGCAGAGCTTGAGGCGCAGCACCAGAGCACGTTGGAGCGGATCGCAGGTTTGACAGCTGAGCAGGCCAAGGCAGAACTCGTCGCTGCTGTCGCGCACGATGCAAAGCGGCAGGCGGTGCTGCTGGCTCGTGACATCGAACGACAGGCGGTCAGGGAGGCAGACGGGAGAGCGCAGACGATCATTGTGGGAGCCATCCAGCGTCTGGCGTCCGAGCTGACCTCAGAATCAGTGGTCTCGGCGGTACACCTTCCCGGCGATGACATGAAGGGTCGAATCATCGGTCGAGAAGGCCGCAATATCCGGGCCTTCGAGCAGGTGACCGGAGTGAACGTGATGATCGACGACACGCCGGAAGCGGTGTTGCTGTCCTGCTTCGATCCGGTACGCCGAGAAACCGCCCGCATGACATTGACCGAACTGGTTGCCGACGGACGAATTCATCCGGCTCGCATCGAGGAAGTGCACGAGCGGAGCAAGAGCCAGATCCAGGCTCAGTGTCTGCGAGCGGCCGAGGATGCGATGACCGAGGTGGGAATCTCCGATCTGCATCCTGCGCTTGTCCCCGTCCTCGGCACGCTGCGCTACCGCACCTCCTACGGCCAGAACGTTCTCAAACACCTAGTGGAGAGTGCCCACATTGCCGCGCTGATGGCAGCCGAACTCGGGCTCGACGTAGCTCACTGCAAGCGCGCCGCCTTCCTGCATGACATTGGCAAGGCGCTGACCCACGAGGTGGAGGGGTCGCACGCGATCGTCGGTGCCGAGCTGGCCCGCAAATACGGCGAGCATGCCGATGTCGTGCATGCCATCGAAGCTCACCACAACGAGGTTGAAGTACGCACCGTGGAGGCAGTGCTCGTTCAGGCGGCCGATGCGATCAGCGGCAGCCGGCCGGGCGCGCGGCGCGAAAGCATCGAGGCTTACGTGCAGCGGCTGGAGCGGCTCGAAGAGATCGCCACTGCCCGCGACGGCGTGGACAAGGTGTTTGCGATGCAGGCGGGCCGTGAGATTCGGGTCATGGTGGCTCCGGACGTCGTCGACGACATTGAAGCGCAGGTCCTAGCTCGCGACATCGCCAAGCAAATCGAGGAGGAACTGACCTACCCAGGCCAGATCAAGGTCACGGTCGTTCGGGAGTCCAGGGCAACCGAGACCGCGCGTTAGGTCTGACCGGGTACTGCGAGCGCACCGCCCGGTAGCGTCGGACTCATCACAGTTTCCAACTCGGGTTGCTTCGGCCCGCGTCTCCGGGCCTGCAGCCTGCGCTCCAGGTAGTGGGCGAGCCGGGTCAGCAGGTAGTTGATGATGATGAACATTGCTGCTATCACGATGAAGGTCGGGATCAGGTTTCCTTGGAGCGAGGCCAGGGTCTGGCCGCTGCGGACCAGTTCCGGGTACAAGATCAGGAACCCCAGGGCAGAGTCCTTCAAGACGACGACAAGCTGGCTGACGATGGAGGGCAGCATCAAGGTAATGGCCTGCGGCAACAGCACCAGCCGAAGCGTCGCGAAGGGTGTCAGTCCAATGGCCAGGCCCGCCTCCCGCTGCCCCTTAGGCAGCGACCCGACTCCGGAGCGGATGAGCTCAGCGATAACGGAGGAGTTGTAAAACGTCAGACCAGCGACGACGCCGAACAGCGGAAGAGCCTCGCCGGAAATCTGGAAACCGAAGAGGAAGAGGTAGTAGGCGAAGAGCATCATCATCAGCACCGGAACGGCGCGGAAGAACTCCACAAAGGCTCCACAGGCCACCCGCACGGGTTTCAGCTGAGACAAACGGCCCATGCCCAGCAAGATGCCGCCGATGATCGCGAGGATGATGGAGAAAAAGGCCGCGACCAAGGTGGCCCGTAGACCCGGCAGCAGGTAGGAGGTCCAGGTCACCGGGTCAATGAACGGGCTCCACTTGTCCGCAGTGAACTGGCCCTTGGCGGCGAGCGCCCTGACGAGTAGGAAGAGGAGGGCAAGGATGCCGAGGCTGCCGACCACCGCGATGATGCGGTGGCGGGTGCGTGCCTTGGGACCAGGGGCGTCGAAGAGGATGCTCACTTCGGCAGTCATCGCTTCACCGCCAGTCGGCGCGACAGGGTCGTGAATAAAACACCGAGGGGAAGCGTCAAGATCACAAATCCGGCTGCCATGATCCCGAAGATGGCGTAGATCAGGTCGGGACGGAATTCGATCATGCCCTTCATAAGGTAGGACGCCTCGGCTACGCCAATGGTGGCCACCACGGTGGTGTTCTTGGTGAGGGCGATCAGCACGTTGCCCAGCGGAGCAATAGCACCACGGAAAGCCTGGGGAAGCACGACGCTGGTCAAGCTTGCACGGAAGTCCAGACCAATGGCCCTCGCAGCCTCAGCCTGCCCCTTCGGGACGGTATTGATGCCACTCCGCAGCGCCTCGGCGACGAAGGCCGCGTGGTAGATGGCGAGCCCCAGAACCCCCCATCGGAAGTTCTGCACATCGATGGGTGAGTCCTGTGCCCCGAGCCGGTACTGCAAGGTGATGTAAAAACCGAAGGCACAGAAGAACACGATCAGCGTCAGGGGCGTATTGCGCACCAGCGTCACATACGCCGTCCCGGCGGACCTGAACACGGCAACTGGGGACACCCGCATGATCGCAACGATGGTGCCGATCAGGAGGGCCCCGATCGCGGCTGCGACGGTGAGCTTGATCGTCATCCAGAACGCTGCGAGCACGTCGTACTCAGAAAACAGTTCAGAAAGACCCTGAAGGATGCAACACACCCCCTCCGGCTATCGAGGGGCCGGCACCAGGCCGGCCCCGATCACATCGATATTGGCCCGGAGCCGCCTAGGCCGCCGCGCAAGCGTCAGGCTTCGGCGGGTTGGTCGTGGTGTCGACCTTGAACCCAGATGGGCCGACGTTCGCATCGATAGCCTTCTGCCAGGATCCGTCGGAGATCATCTTCTCGATTGCGGCGTTCACCTTGTTGCACAGCTCGGTGTCGCCCAACTTCAGGCCAACGCCGTACCTCTCGGTCGAGAACGGCTTACCGACAACCTTGAGCTTGCCTGCATATTGCGGCTGTGCCGCGAAGCCGGCCAAGATCACGTTGTCGGTGGTTACCGCGTCCACAGTGCCACCAACCAGCGCCTCGACGCACTTCGAGTAGGTGTCCTGCTCGAACAGCTTCACCGTAGTCGCGTACTCCTTCTTGATCTTCTCCGCCGGCGTCGAGCCCGTGACCGAGCACAGCGTCTTGCCGTTCATCGCCTCCGGCCCGGTGATGTCGGCATTGTCGGCGCTAACGAGCAGATCCTGACCGGCAATGAAGTACGGACCAGCGAAGGACACCTTCTTCTTGCGCTCGTCGGTAATCGAATAGGTTGCGAAGATCAACCCGACCTGACCGCCCTGAATCGCAGTCTCCCGCTGCGCTGACGGAGTCTCCTTGAAGATCACCTTGTCGCCCTCGAAGCCAAGTTCCTTGGCGACGTAGCGCGCGACGTCGACGTCCAGGCCCTTGTAGTCCTCGCCGACTTTCTGCCCGAGACCGGGCTGGTCGTACTTGATGCCGATGGTGATGGTGTCACCGGCGGTGCTTCCGGCGTCGCCGCCACCACACGCAGCCATGGTGAGCGCCAACGCTGATCCCGCCGCTATGGCGAGGATCTTCCTGCTGATGTGCATTGCTCTCCTTGTGTCTATTAATGGGTCAAGATCTTGCTCAGGAAATCTTGAGCTCGCGCGCTCTGCGCACTAGTGAAGAACGAGTCCGGATCAGCCTCCTCCACGATCAGGCCCTCGTCCATGAACACCACCCGGTTCGCGGCCTTTCGGGCAAAGCCCATCTCGTGGGTGACCACGATCATGGTCATACCCTGGCGAGCCAGCGAGATCATCACGTCCAGTACCTCGTTGACCATCTCCGGATCCAAGGCCGATGTCGGCTCATCGAACAAGATCACCTTGGGATCCATCGCGAGTGCCCGTGCGATTGCCACCCGCTGCTGCTGGCCGCCGGACAGCTGAGCCGGATACTTCTCGGCTTGCGATTCAACTCCGACGCGAGTGAGCAATTCCATGCCACGCTTCTTGGCTTCGGCAGCGGACTTCTTGCGCACCTTGATCGGCCCGAGCGTGACGTTCTCCAAAACCGTCTTGTGGGAGAAGAGGTTGAACGATTGGAACACCATCCCGACATCGGCGCGTAGCTGGGCCAGGGCCTTGCCTTCCTCCGGCAGTTGCTGATCGTCAATGGTGATCGTTCCGGACTCGATCGTTTCCAGGCGATTGATCACCCGGCAGAGGGTGGACTTGCCCGATCCCGACGGGCCTAGTACGACCACGACCTCACCCTTGCGCACCGTGAGATTGATGTCTTGGAGCACATGTAACTGACCGAAGTGCTTGTCGACCTTGCTCAGCACCACCAGAGGCCCGCCAAGGTGGTCAGGAGCGACAGAGGGACCAGTAGTCGGATCCGGAATGGGGGTGGACTCTGATGCCGCTTGGGGGGCTGCGTCCTCTGACGAGATGTCGGATTCCGTCATGGGGCCGACCCTAGACCTTTGTCGGATGAAAAGGGCGGGAGATAGATATTGAGTTTCGGTTACGAGCTCAACCCTGTTTGGGAGCTGGACGCGTCGCGAGACTATCTGCCGGAAATTCCCCAGTGGCCAATAAAGGTCTCACCCGGCGCCAGGACCTTCAGGTCATCGTGGGTCGGGCCGGGATTGAATGCGTCCGGGCCGCAGGTCATCGGTTCAACCGCGATGGATGAGTCACGCTTCGGCCCTCCGGTGAAGACCTGCACCCATCGCATCGCCTCGTCGCCCCACATCTCCGTGTACCGGTCGCCGAGTTCGAGTTTCACCCGCCAGCGCCCATCGGCATCCCGGGTGAGGTCGGTCATCGCCGTGTCCAGGCTCGCCGACCCCAAGGCGGCGCCGCGGCGCACGTCATAGATCATGCCAGCAACTGGTGAGATCTTGACTGGGAGCAGTCGGTCGTCGACCTCCAGGTACGACGCGGCGGGCACGGTGACCGCGACCTCATCGACCGTTGACTCTCCGACAGTGAGGTATGGGTGGGCGCCGTAACCGAACGGCAGCTCGCCGGCACCGATATTGGTCGCTTCCACTGTCACGGTCAGCCCTTCCGAGCCGACCCGGTGCGTGATCACTGCCTCAAGCGTGCCGGGCCAGCCGGGCTGCGGATGGATGCGAGCGCGATTGGTCACTGCGTCAGTCTGCTTCTCGACAAGAACCCACGGCAGGTAGCGGCCAAGGCCATGACTGGCGTTGTGTCGAGCGGGTTCAGTGAGCGCGAGCTGATGTGTGACCCCATTGAAGGTGTAGCGACCGTCGCGAATCCGGTTGGGCCAGGGGATCAGATTCTGTCCACGGCCAGCCGTACTCATCTCCTCGAGGCCGAACCCGCGTACCACATCTCGACTCTCGACTGAGAAGCTGCGCAGCGTAGCGCCCACCTCGGTAACAACAGCGCGATAGCCACCGGAGACGATCTCGTACTGTTCGCCACTGGGCGCGACACTCACAAATTGGCACTTTAGCGGCATGGGCGTCCGCGCACTATGACGGGCTGCGTGTCAGAGTGCAACGGAAAGCAGCATTACCCTTGGTCTGCTATGTCGAGAGTGGCCGAAGCGCCGGCTGCCACGCCGCGCACGTACCAGATCCGCACTTACGGGTGCCAAATGAACGTGCACGATTCCGAGCGGCTGGCTGGTTTGTTGGAGCAAGCGGGCTATTGCAGATCGGCATCAGATACGCAGCCTGACGTGGTGGTGTTCAACACCTGCGCGGTGCGTGAGAACGCCGACAACCGGCTCTATGGAAGCCTCGGTAACCTGCTGCCGGCCAAGAAGGCGCATCCCGGCATGCAGATTGCCGTAGGTGGATGCCTAGCCCAAAAAGACAAGGACCTGATCCTCAGCCGCGCGCCCTGGGTCGATGTGGTGTTTGGCACACACAACATCGGCGCGCTACCGGTGCTGCTGGAACGTGCCCGAATCCAGCACGAGGCGCAGGTCGAGATCAAAGAAGCCCTGGAGACTTTCCCCTCCAATCTGCCGACCCGTCGGGAGTCGGCTTATGCGGCCTGGGTGTCCATCAGCGTGGGCTGCAACAACACCTGCACCTTCTGCATCGTCCCAGCGTTGCGTGGTCGCGAAACCGACCGCAGGCCAGGCGAGATCTTGGCCGAGATCAGGGCGCTGGTCACTGAAGGCGTTCAGGAAGTAACACTCCTTGGGCAGAACGTCAACGCGTACGGGGTTGAATTCGGCGACCGTCAGGCTTTCGCGAAACTGCTCCGTGCCTGCGGCGAAATCGACGGACTGGAACGGGTCCGCTTCACTTCTCCCCATCCAAAAGACTTCACAGATGACGTCATCGCGGCGATGGCTGAAACGGCTAACGTCATGCCCCAACTGCACATGCCGCTGCAGTCCGGATCCGACACGATCCTGCGTGCGATGCGGCGCTCCTACCGCAGCGAGCGATACCTCGGCATCATCGACAAAGTCCGTGCCGCGATGCCGCAGGCCGCCATCACCACTGACATCATCGTCGGCTTTCCCGGAGAGACCGAATCGGACTTCCAAGCCACCCTCGCTGTGGTCGAAGCAGCGCGGTTTGCCGCAGCTTTCACCTTCCAGTACTCCATCCGCCCAGGGACACCCGCGGCGACGATGGACGCGCAAGTGCCCAAGGCAATCGTCCAGGAACGCTACGACCGCTTGGTCGACTTGGTTGGCGAAATCGCCTGGCAGGAGAACCTGAAGCAAGTAGGCCAGCAAGTGGAGGTGATGTTCGCCGACGGCGAGGGCCGCAAGGATGTTCAAACCCACCGGTTGTCCGGACGGGCCCGGGACAATCGGCTAGTCCACGTCTCAGTGCCTAAGGAACCGCAGGCCCGGCCGCGTCCTGGCGATATGGCCGACGTGATCATCACTTACGCCGCCCCACACCACCTCAACGCCGACGCCGGACTGCTCGCACTCCACCGCACCCGCGGAGGTGACGCATGGCAGGCAAGTCGATCGGCACCTGCTCGCTCGGCAATCGATCTGGGCATCCCTACGGTCGGCGCCCCTGATACGTTACAGCTCGCCCAAACCTGCACTGCACACTGACGAAGCTGCTGAGGAGCCGCTGCATGCCCGCCGAACGATTTGTTGAGCAGCTGAACATCCAGATCGGACATGAGTTCGCCGCTCACCAGCAATACGTGGCATGTGCGGTCTACTATGACGCGCTCACGATGCCCCAAATGGCCGGCTTCTTCTACGATCAGGCCCTGGAGGAACGCGACCACGCGATGATGATGGTCAAGTACCTCATCGACCAGGACGCAGCCGCACGCGTTCCGGGAGTCAGTGCCCCGCAGGTGGACTTCCCTGATGTCGTCGCCCCCGTCGAACTCGCCCTTGAACAGGAGCGCCGGGTCACTGCTCAGATCAATGAGCTGACCAGGATCGCGCGAGAGGAAAGTGACTTTGCCTCTGACCAGTTCATGCAATGGTTCATCAAGGAACAGGTGGAGGAAGTTGCCACAATGAGCGACCTCGTCGCCGTGGTGCGACGGTCCAAGGACAACATTGAGGCAATTGAGGAGTACATCAAGCGGGAACAGAGCACAAACTCACCAGACCCGACGGCCCCGGCCATCGCGGGAGGCTGAACTAGATCCGATTATCGGTGCGCAGCGAAGAGGCTCAGGCTGGCGGCGCTCCGGCTGGTGGTTCCGGCCGGTCGGTGGTCAGGTCGCTGAGCTTGTCTCCGGCCATGTCTTGACCCTTGTCAACCTGCTCGGCGTACTTGCCTTCGGTCTTCTCGTCGACCATGTCACCAGCTTTTTCGACGCCCGCGTCAACCTTGTCCTGTTGCCCGCTCAGCGCGTCCTTCGCCTTGTCGAAGATGCCCATCGACGTGCCACCTCTCTGGGAAATAGACCGACTTCCTTCCTTTGTACTCCGGGCTCGTCAGGATGTACACCGCCCCTCCATCGGCCGAGCGCCCTCTGCGCCACACTGTGGAGGTGACCGTCGTGCTCGTGGGCCCGACTGCTGCCGGCAAGTCGGGCCTTGCGGCAGCGCTGGTTCGACGGTATGCCGCAGCGGGACGCCAGGCCGAAATAGTCAACGCGGATTCGATGCTTGTCTACCGAGGCATGGATATCGGCACCGCTAAGCCGTCTGAGGCCGAGCGCGCGGAAATCCCTCATCACATGGTTGATCTCCTGGATGTCGACGAAAATGCGACTGTCGCCGAGTTCCAGCTACTGGCTCGACATGCGATCGAAGACTGCCGGGCGCGTTTCGTCATCCCCATCGTGGTCGGCGGATCCGCCCTTTACGTTCGGGCGATTGTCGACGACTTCGAGTTCCCCGGAACCGATCCGGCGGTGCGAGCGCGGCTGGAGCAGGAGCTCGCAACCCAAGGTGCAGAGCACCTTCACCAGCGGTTGAGCGCTGCCGATCCGGTGGCCGCAGCGCGCATCCTTCCAGGCAATGCCCGCCGGGTCATCCGCGCCTTGGAGGTCATTGAATTGACCGGCCGATCGTTCTCCGCCGTATTGCCCGAGTACCGTTACCGACTCGCCGATGTCGTGCAGATCGGCATTGCAGTCGACCGCCCGACGCTCGACATGCGAATTGCCACCCGCGTCGAGGCGATGTGGGCCGCCGGCTTCGTCGAGGAAGTTCGCCGGCTCGACTCAGCCGGCCTTCGGGGGAGCCTCACCGCCTCGCGTGCACTCGGGTATCGGCAGGTGCTGCGCTATCTCGATGGGGAGATCAATGAGGCGCAGGCTCAAGATCTGACCATCATCGGTACACGGAAGTTTGCGCGCCGGCAGGAGTCATGGTTTCGCAAGGATGCGCGGATCCGGTGGTTGCCCTATGACCACCCGGAGCTGGTTTCGGCCGCCTACGCATTGGCGGGACCAACCGGGACTGGCGCCGTGCCGGACGCACTTGCACCTGCAGCTGAGATGAAAGACTAACCCGCATGCGCAGGTGGTCGTTCACGAAGGGACATGGCACCGAGAACGACTTCGTCCTCATCCTCGATCGGGAGTCCATGCTCGAGATCGGACCTGCTGAGGTTCGCTACATCTGTAACCGGCGGGCAGGTGTTGGCGCCGACGGGCTGCTTCGGGCCGTACTCGCCAAGCATGTCGATGGCTGGGAGGGCGACGGTGCTTTGTGGTTCATGGACTATCGCAACGCTGATGGGTCGATCGCGGAGATGTGCGGCAACGGAATCAGAGTCTTCGTCCGCTACCTGCTCGATCAAGACCTGGTCAGTGGGCCAGTCGTCGAAATCGCCACCCGGGATGGTCTCAAAGTAGCGACGGTGCTGCCGGATGGCAGGATTCGAGTCACCATGGGCGATGCTCTGGTCCGGAGTCGATCAGTCGTCGTCATCACGGCGGACGGTGTCGAGTTCAAAGCGCTACCGGTCGACGTTGGCAATCCGCATGCGGTGAGTTTCGTTGACGACCTTGATCTGCTGCAGCTGCATGTGGCCCCGCGCTGGGATCCGGCAGAGGAGTTTCCCGACGGGGTCAACCTGGAGTTCGTACGCCGGCTTGGCCCGCAGCACATCGCCATGCGCGTCTTTGAACGCGGCGTCGGTGAGACCAACTGCTGCGGTACAGGTACGGTCGCAGCCGCCGTCGGCGCTCGTTTCCATGATCAGGATCTGACGCCCTTGCCAGTGACCTATTGGGTCGATACGCCTGGAGGCAGGGTTGAGGTCGAGCTGACCGAGCAACAGGCATACCTGACCGGGCCTGCAGTTCTGGTGGCGCACGGGGAGCTGGCGCTCCCGGAACGGACATTCTTCGAGACCGAAAACCTCTTCGCCGTGGCGTCGGGCGCCTCCCAGCCGGGCTAACAACTAGGAGCCATCAATGTCTGTCCTCGATGCGTTTTCGCTTTCCGGGAAGGTCTCCGTCGTGACTGGAGCCAATCGGGGGATCGGTCGGGCCCTGGTCACAGCACTAGCCGAAGCGGGTAGTGATGTCGTGCTGCTTGTTCGAGATACCGGCGGGGCAGCTGAGGTGATCAAGGAGTTGGAGGCGCTCGGAGTCACCGCGATCGCTGTCACAGCAGATGTGACGGAGCCCGACGAAGTGCGCCGCGCGGCCGGAGAAGTGATGAACCGACTCGGCCAGGTCGACGTGCTGGTGAACAATGCAGGCGCGTGCATCCATCGGCCGGCCCTTGAGGTGACCGCGGAGGAGTGGCGCTTTGTGATGGACGTCAACGTGAACGGCGTCTGGCACTGCGCACAGGAGTTCGGTCGCCAGATGGTCGCTCAACACGGTGGCGTGATCATCAACATCGGCTCGATCTCGGCCAAGATCGTCAACCGTCCACAGTGGCAGCCGGGGTACAACGCTTCCAAGGCTGCCGTGCACCAGCTGACCCGCTCGCTGGCCGCCGAATGGGCGCCGCACGGCGTACGGGTGAACGCCCTCGCACCTGGCTATATCAAGACGGAGATGGCCCCGGTCGACTCACCCGAGTTCAAGCGTTACTGGATCGACGACGCGCCGATGCGGCGCTATGCCATGCCGTCCGAGCTGGGTCCGTGCGTGGTCTTCCTCGCCTCAGATGCGTCCTCCTTCATGACTGGCGAGGTGGTCGTTATGGACGGTGGCTACACACTGTTCTGATCGCCGGGAAGGTCTATCGGCGTTTCTCCGCCTCCCGCTGCGAAAACGCCTCGCTGTGACTTGTGCCGCCGTGAGATTCTGGTGCAGATGACAGTTCCTCGACGAGACCCACACCTAACACCCACTCCAGATGGCGATGAGTTGCTCGTCGAGCGACTCGAGTCACCGCCTGCCGACGAATCGGGCTATGACGGAGATCAGCAGGACCTGGCAGATCGACTCTCGCTGCGCCGGGTTGCGGGATTGTCGACCGAGCTTGCTGACGTCACCGAGGTTGAGTACCGCCAGCTCTTGCTTGAGCGGGTGGTCCTGGTCAGTGTCTGGACCAATGGCAGCGAGGTAACCGCCGAGAATTCGATTGCGGAGCTCAAGGCGCTCGCCGAAACAGCTGGATCGCAGGTCCTCGAAGGACTGATTCAACGCCGCGACCGACCAGACCCGGCGACCTACATCGGGCGCGGCAAGGTCGATGAGCTGCGAGACGTCGTGGTTGCTACGGGTGCAGATACGGTGATCTGCGACGGCGAACTGACGCTCGCCCAGCTCCGCAATCTCGAGGACCGGGTGGGCGTGAAAGTCATCGACCGAACAGCGCTGATCCTCGATATCTTCGCTGGCCACGCTAAGAGCGCTGAGGGCAAGGCCCAAGTCGAGCTGGCGCAGCTGCAGTACCTGAAGCAGCGCCTGCGCGGCTGGGGCGGCAATCTTTCACGGCAGGTCGGCGGTCGTGCCAGCGGTGGCGTCGGTATCGGTGGTCGGGGCCCTGGCGAGACCAAGATCGAGACGGATCGTCGTCGCATCAATAGCCGCATTGCCAAGCTGCGGACGGCACTGCGTGAGATGGACATCACCCGGGAGACCAAGCGCGCGGAACGGCGCCGTCATGAAGTCCCGTCGGTGGCCATCGTGGGATATACCAATGCCGGCAAGTCCAGCTTGCTCAACCGGCTCACCGGGGCGGGCGTACTCGTCGACAACGCGCTGTTCGCAACGCTTGATCCAACCACTCGCCGCGCCGCGGCTGCCGACGGCCGGGTGTACACCCTGACCGACACCGTGGGCTTTGTTCGCCATTTGCCGCACGACCTCGTGGAAGCCTTTGCCTCGACTCTGGAGGAATCGACCGAGGCCGACCTGCTGGTCCATGTGGTCGATGGCTCCGATCCCGACCCGATTGGCCAGATCAACGCGGTGCGTGGAGTCTTGGCCGACATTGGTGCAGCCGAGATTCCCGAGCTCATCGTGATCAACAAGGTAGACCAGGCCCCCGCCGAGGCGCTCACCATGCTGCGTGCCAGTTATCCCGACGCGATGTTCGTTTCCGCGCGCACCGGAAAGGGCATGGAGCAGCTACGGGCGACTATCGAGTCGCTGCTGCCCCGGCCCGAGATCGAGATTCGGGCGCTCATCCCGTACGAGCGCGGTGACTTGGTCAACCGCATCCACCAGACCGGAGAATTTCTCAGCACCGAGCACACAGCCGCGGGCACTTTGATCGTCGCTCGGGTCAACCCCTCGCTCGCCGGAGAGCTGGCGCCGTACGAGCTGGCGACAAGTACCCGGCGAGACGCGACTACGTAATCGTGGCTGCCGCTGCTGGACCTGATTAGAGTTCTGCAGTGACCCGAGCGATCAAGGCTTCCAGCAGCCTTGAGGTGGACCACCGCGCTGTGCTCGCGGCGGCGGTCAAGGCGATCGGCGGCACAGAGCGGCCCGGTCAGGTTGAGATGGCCGACGCGATTGCGGAGTGCTTGGAGTCGGATCACCATCTCTTGGTTCAGGCTGGCACCGGCACCGGCAAGTCACTTGGCTATCTGGCTCCAGCCCTGCTGTGGCTGGTCCGGCATCCCGGCAAGCGGATCGTCGTGGCAACCGCGACGCTGGCTCTGCAGAGCCAGCTGGCTAACAATGACAT